>JALHJD010000056.1 GCA_022837185.1 Desulfobacteraceae bacterium | reverse complement strand
CTGAGAACCCCAACAATTCTCAACGGTTGCGTTGGGCTTCGCGAGCTCAGCCCAACCTACGGGACTTTCGGGTTCTGCCGCTGATCGAAGTCGGAATCGCTATCGGGATAGTAATCCGAACTGACCTCGCAACGAATCCAAAGAGGATGAAACGGCATAAAAAGGGAAAACGCGTCAGAACTTTGTCAATTATCAAGGGACTCGATGATTTCTATTTCCACGCGGCGGTTTGCGTTGCGGCCGTCAGTCGTTTCGTTGGAGGCAATGGGATCTTGCGAACCCAATCCCTGGACCCGGATCCTTGATTCAGCCAGGCCTCTGCCCATCAGGTAACTTTTCACTGTGTTGGCCCTGAATTCGGAGAGTTTTACATTGTACTGCTCTTGCCCCAGGGAATCGGAATATCCGGTAATCATGACGTTGAGCCGGGGATGGTGCAGGAGGCTTTCCGCCAGACTGTTCAATTCCGCCAGGGAGGTGTCCGCTGGATTAATGGAATCCTTGGGAAAATATATAATGCTTTTCTCTGCCGGAGGCTGGGTCCGGTAATCGGCTGAACCGTTTGTTTCTGCGGTGGCTGTACGGGACGTTCCGCCCAGTTCCCGTAGGGTACTTCCATCCTGCCCATTGTTTATTTTTTCAGTGGCGGAGGCCTGGACGGTCCCGCTTTTTTCCGCTTGCGGCAAGGTCAGGCGGACTGGTTCTGATTTTTTCCCCTCATCCTCTCCCGGTGCCGGGTCGGTTGTTGACGGTCCTGGCTCTCCGGCATATTTCATGAGCATATTGGTGAGCAGGGACTGGTCGTCATTTTTTGACAAATCGGTGTAGGTGAAGGCGATCCCGATGAGAAGAACAGCAAGGATCAGCATCAGGCGGATATTGAACCTGCCGGGCTGTTTTTGCCGACTCCCCGGGAGGTGAGCAGTATCATCAGTCGCCACGGCCTGTTGACTCTTCTTCTCTTCCCGTTCCGGGAAAACGCCAGGTCCCTTGTTTTGCGCCTGTCCCAGGGCATGCTTCCCCAGCGGCAGTCCGGATTCGGGTATGCGGAGCTCCTCCCTGCATTCCCGGACGATTTCCGTGGTTATGGTTGCCGCGTCCTCCACGAAGCCGGTGAGCAGGCACCTGTCGCAGATGACGTTGATCAGGCGGGGATAGCCCCGTGAGAAAGAGAAAATTTCCTGAACGGCTCCGGGGGTGAATATTTCTTTCCGCGGGGCAGGGGGTTCAGGGGCATCCTTGTCATTTTCGTCGGTTTCGATCTCCTGATCGTGTTGGGGAGCGGACTTCTTTTCCGGCAAACCGGCGACTTCCAGGCGGTGTTCAATGTAGCTGCCCGTTTCCGACTCGGTCAGGGCCGGAATGGTGTAATTGACTGTTATTCTCTGGCGGATGGCCCTGTTTTCGGGCCGGAGGAGAATGTCGTTGAATTCAATCTGGCCGACGAAAAAAATGTTGAGCAGTTTGCAATCATGGCGCTCGATATTCGACAGCAGCCGGACTTCCTCCAGCAGTTCCGGGGTGATGCGCTGGGATTCGTCGATGATGAGCAGAACTGTTCGGCCGGCGGCATGGGCCGCGACCAGAAACTTTTCAAAATGGATGAGAAAGGAGCCTTTGCGGTCGAATTCCCTGCCCATTTTGAAAGCATGGGCGATATAGTTGAAGAAATCGAGGGGCTCGAGATTGGGGTCCCGGATGACGGCGACAAGGATATCCTCCCCCAAAGTGTTCAGCAGGGCATTGACCAGAGTGGTCTTTCCGGTCCCGACATCGCCGGTGAGAAGGAGGAATCCTTTTTTGCCCAGCACGCCGTACTTGAGCGTTGCCAGCCCTTCTTCATGTTTCGGCCCCAGCCAGAGAAATTTCGGGTCCGTGCTGATCTGAAAGGGGTTTTCGCGAAGATTATAAAAGGAAAGGTACATGGGGGCGCGTTGTTATATGCAGTGTGCCGGCCGCAAGGTTTGTTGTTGGAGCCTGGGCCTCGAGTTGCGGGAACACGATGGCCTGGCTCTCCGGGCAAAATCTGAACCCTTCGGGATCGAAATCGCAGCCCAGGTAACTATATCATTTTTTCATCACCTTTGCATATGCATTGCAACAATCCGGCCCGTTGTGAAAAAAACAGTGTCAGCATCGTTCTTCCGGTGAGAGGGAGAGCAGGCGTGGAGATTTCTCCCTTCGGTCGAAATGACTGAAAATCGATGGCAACCGTGTCATTTCGAACGGATGTGAGAAATCTCATTCCGCATCGCGAGGAGATTTCTCCCTGCGGTCGAAATGACAGCACGCCCAGCCGCTGTGTCATTTCGAACGGATGTGAGTATATTCGATAAGTTTTGCCAACAGCATTAAAACTGGCAGAGCACAGAGATTATTTACTTTTGCAACACTGAACCGTTGGTTGCGAATGTTTTTTCGAAACCAACAAATTTCCTTCCACACCGCGAGGAGATTTCTCCCTGTGGTCGAAATGACATGAGCGCGATCGAAACAGCGGTTTGTCAGCGGGGCAGGTGGATCGTCTTGTCGGGCGGCAGGTCGCGGTTGGGGCGATACAGAAGGATTGTTCTGCCGATGAGCTGGACCAGATGGGAACCGGTTTGCGCGGCGATCATGTCTGCCGCCTCTTTTTTTTCCAGGGGGCAGTTCTGGCCCAGCTTGACCTTGATCAGTTCATGGGCCCGCAGGCTGTCATCGCATGACTGCAGGACATTTTCCGCCAGGCCGTCCCGGCCGACAAGCAGGCACTGGTCAAGGTGATGTCCAAGGCCGCGGAGATATTTTTTCTGTCTCCCCGTCAGGGACGGGGCGGGATTTTTCTTTTTCATGGATCAACTGAACAGGGTCGAGAATATTTTGTAGCCGCCGATCCAGGTGCCGATGGATGATCCCAGGCCGGTGAGCAGGAACACCATGAATATGCGCAGCAGCTTATTGGACCACCAGCCCCTGAAAGAGGCAATGTCGGTGCTGACGGACTCAAATTCCCGTACCACCGGCGGTGCGGCCATTACCTGGACAAAGGCGGTGACATAACCGGCGCCGATTACCGGGGTCAGGCTGGTTATCGGTGCCGCCGCAAAGGCCGACACGATTGTTGCCGGATGGGCAAAGGCTATCATGGCCCCGATGGCCGAGGGTATGCCGTTGGCCAGTATCCAGTATGCGACGTTGGCCCCTGCGGCTCCTGCTCCTTCCCTGATGCCGATCAGGAAGAGGGACAGGATGATCAGCACCGGTATGGCCCAGCCCACGGTTTTCCATGACTTGTTGACCGGCGGTATCGTATTTATCTCGCCAAGCCGGCCCCTGTTGTTCTCGGAGATGACCCGGAGGATTCCCTCCATGTGGCCGGCCCCGACCACCGCCACCAGTCTGCTGCCCGGAGATTTTTTTATCATCTCCGCCATGTAGATGTCCCGCTCGTCAATGAGGACCCGCTTGGTGTCGGGAATCACCGCCCCTATTTCGCTCATCAGTTCGGACAGAACGTCTTTACGCCGCAATTCGGCAAGTTTCTCCTCGTCAATCTCCGTCCGGTCAAAGAGACTGGTGATGATGGAGGCCAGCAGATACATTTTTTTCCACAGCGAAGTCGCATGCCAGGCGCGGCGCAGGGTGACCCGGACATCGCGGTCGCAAAGAATCATTGCGCTCCCGGTTTTTTCCGCGGTCCTGGCCGCGGTCAGCAGTTCGGTGCCGGGCATGATGCCCAGTTGACCCCCGAGTTTTTTCTGGTAGGAAGCAAGGATCAGATTGACCAGCAGGGTCGAGAGCTGCTTGTCGCGGATGATCTGCTTGAGGTCGAGATTATCCCATTGCTGTTTTCGGGACAGGGCGAGGTACCGTTTCTCATCCAGCTCTATGCAGACCGTATCCGGCTTTTCCTGTTCAATCACCTCCCTGACCAGGTCGGTTGATTGGTGGGAAATATGGGCGGTGCCGACCAGAAGGACGGTTTTGTCCTTCAGGTTGATCACTGCCACATCTTCAGGATATTCTTTCGAGGGAAAAGGGATTGCCGTCATATATATTTCATCTTGCGTGGCCTGAATTCGCCGACGCGAATGATTCGAGGTTTAGGGTTTTGAAGCCGGGTACATTTTCGCAGGTTGAGCTGAGCTCGCGAAGCCCAACGCAAACGGTGGGAATTGTTGGGGTTCGTGAAACTCACCCCAACCTACGCCTTTTTCGGCGCAACCACCAAACTTTTTCCACCAACAAGCCGCCAGGCTTCAAACTTCAAACTGCCAACTGCCGACTGCCAACTGCCGGCGATGTAAACGATGGAAATGTTGGGGTTCGCAAGCTCACCACCAACCTACGCCCTTTTCCAGGGCAACCACCAGACTTTTTCCACCACAAGCCGCCAGGCTTCAAACTTCAAGCTGCCAACTGCCGACTGCCGACTGCCAACTCCCTGCTGCCATCCCTGCTGCCAACTGCCGACTGCAAACTTCGTTTCCATAATACGCATGAAACCTTCAGGAGTAAAGAGGGAGCGGGAAAGAAAATCAGGCGGGCAGGCTCCTGGCCTGTGCAACGGCCTTATGTCGGACTGTCCGTCCCTTCCCATTGGGCGGCGCGGGCGACTATCTGGCGGGCGAGATCGGCAAAGACCAGGTTGTGCAGGGGGGCGACCGAGTACCAGTATATCCTTCCCCAGACGCCCCGGGGATTGAAATGGGCGGTCTGGATGAGCCTGTCCGGATGGATTTCAAATTCCAGCCAGGCTTTGCCCGGAACTTTCATCTGGGCAAGGAGCAGCAGCCTTCTGCCGGGCTGCAGGTCGGCGACTTTCCAGAAGTCAAGGGCATCGCCGATTCGCAGGTCCCTGGAGGTCCTTTTGCCGCGTGACAGTCCGTAGCCGCCGAAAAGCTTGTCCAGAAAACCGCGGAGCCGCCAGAGGAAATGATAGGTAAACCAGCCCTGCCCGCCGCCGATGGAACAGGCGGACCGGAACACCGATTCCGGGGAAACTCCGCTGAGCGGCACGGTGCGGCGGTCACGCAGGATGGCGTCGGCAGGGTTGTCCATCCCGTAGACGTCGCAGGTTCTGCCGGCACTGCTGTCGCACCAGCGGCTGATGACCTGGTCCTGCTCCATTTCCCGGAGGGCGAGTTCAACGGCCTGCCGGTAGTTCATCGGCCGGATGGCGGGGAAATATGTGCCGGCATTGTCGTTCAGGACCAGCGTTTCTGATTTCAGCCCCTCGACCAGCGCTGAAGCGACACCATACGGCACCCGGGTAAACACAAGCAGCCAGTAGGAAGAAAGTTTGGGGCTCAGGACAGGGACGGGAAAGAGATACCGCTTGAGGCCCATGACGCGCCCCGTTTCAAGCATCATGGTCCTGAAGTCAAGGGGGGCTGCGCCGATATCAACCACGAGGTTGTCAGAGGTGGAAAGATCAATGGCCGCGGTCAGGTAGGAGACGACATCCTGGATGCCGATGGGCTGGGTCCGGGTTTTGACCCAGGTCGGCGTAATCATGACCGGCAGCTTCTGAACAAGGTTGCTGATTATCTCAAAACTTGCGCTGCCGGCGCCGATGACGATGCCGGCCCGGAAATGAATGGTCTGGATTTCCGGACGGGCACTCAGGATCCGGCCGGTTTCCATCCGGCTCAGCAGATGCCTGCTTGCCGTCTCCGCATCCCCCAGTCCGCCGAGATAGATGATCCTTTTGACGCCGGCTTCTATGCAGGCATCCCGGAAATTTTCCGCGCTCTGCTTGTCAAGCAGGTGAAAATCGCTGCCCGCCCCCATGGAGTGGATGAGGTAATAGGCGGTATCCATGCCGTTTACGGCTTTGGATAAAGCGGTGCGGTCAAAGGTGTCGCCTTCAACCGTTTCCACCCGGCCTGTCAATTCGGGCCTGACTTTTCGCATGTTGCGCACAAGCAGGCGAAGGGACAGGTCTGAACGGGTCAGTAGATTTTCCACCAGTCTCCTGCCGATATAGCCGGTTGAACCGGTGACGAGGATTTTTTTCATCTATTTTGTGCTTGCCTGAGCAGGGGAAGGTGAGAGGAGCAGTCTTTGTTTATAAACGAGAATAAGCAGGTTCGACAGGGTTGTCCAGCGGATAGTTGGAAGGGGTGTGCGGGTGACGAGGCGAAATGACGGGCAGCCGGTCGATGGAGTAATGAAACCCTTCCGGCTGAAGAGCTCCCCACGGGGAATGTTTGCCGCCGGTCGTCAACGGTTGTGCAGAGGGGAGCAGACCAGTCGGTCCAGGCAGTTCCCGCGTATAGGACGCGACGGCAAAAGGAAAGCAGGAAGCAGGGAGGGCAACCCTCCGGCTTTACGCCTTCCTGATGACCAGTTGGACACCGGGATGGATCAGGTTCGACTTCAGCTTATTCCACTGTTTGATCTGGTTCAGGGATACCTTGAATTTCTGGGCTATGGACCAGAGTGTATCGCCGTTTTTGACTCGATAGTAGGTTACGGCCTCCTTGGCCTTGGCGGCGGCCGGCGCCCGTTTTTTGGCGCTGGGAGGCAGGGTCGGCAGGGAGAACTGGTCGGCGGCCGCAATCTGGACAGGCTGGTTGCCATGCTCCAGATACAGGGCCAGATGCTGCCCGGCAGAGATTTTATGCACGCTGGGAAGATTGTTCCACTGCATGATTATCTCCGGCTCGACATTATATTGCCGGGCAATTTTGGAAAGGGTTTCGCCCTTTTTGACTTCGTGCAGGAAAAGCTCCCCGCCGCTCTCGGCCGAGGCAAAACGGCTGGCGGCTGTTTCGCCTTCCTTGAGGAGGACATACTTGGTGGCCTGGTAGGGAATGCGCAGACGCTGTCCGGCAAGGAGCTTGGCGCTGTGCAGGTTGTTGGCCTTGAGGAGTGTGGTCTTGCTGATGTTATACTTCTTGCTGATGGCGGTCAGGGTGTCCCCCCTTTTCACCACATGGGTCTTGTAATCGGTGGAAACAACGGGATGCAGCCGTTTCAGGTTGGCGGCAACGAGTTTGTAGCTGCCGCGGGGGATTTTCATGTCGTAGCCCGAATCGCCGGGCGGAGTGTAATCCTTGAGCAGTTCGTTGTTGAGGGCACGGATGGTTTTGATGTCCTGTCTGCCGGCGGTCGCCACCGCATTGAGATCGGTCATCGGCGGCACCTGGACAACATCGTATTTGGCCGGCTCCTGGTATTCTATATTGGTGAACCCGTACTTTTCCGGTTCCTTGGCGATGAGGATAGCGGCGATGAGCTTCGGGACGTACCGCTTGGTTTCCAGGGCCAGGTAATTCTTGCTTGCCAGCACCCAGAAGTCATCGGTGTTGTATTTTTTCACGCCGCGGCCGATCTTTCCCTCTCCCGCATTGTAGGCGGCCACGGCCAGATACCAGGAGCCGAATTCCTTGTAGAGAAAGGTGAGGTAGTCAATGGCGGCCAGGGTGGCCTTTTCCGGTTCGCGCCGCTCATCGACCCACGAGTCGATGCGCAGGCCGTAGTTCTTGCCGGTGGAGCTGATGAATTGCCAGAGGCCGGCGGCGTGCGACTTGGAATAGGCGGAAGGATTGTATCCGGATTCGATCATGGCCAGGTAGGCCAGATCCTGAGGCAGCCCGGCTTCCTTGAGTTGGGCCTTGATGTACGGGAGGTATTTGGTTGAACGGGCGAGCCACCGTTCAAAGTAAGAACGTTGTTTGGTCTGGAACAGGTTCAGGTAGAATTCGACCTGTTTGTTCATGGTGATGGGGAAGTCATAGGTGACTTCCTCGGGCTCGGATGCTGCCTGAACCTGCTTCTGAGAAGCTGTTTCCTCCCACCCGCCGATCTTGTCAAGCTCTTTGAGTTCTTCTTCCAGGACGACCTCGGGTTCATTCTGGGTGTACTGGATGACCACCTGGCCCCTGTCAAAGTTGATGTTGGCGAACAGTTCATCCTGCAGGGGTACATAAACCGTTTCCATGACAGGCGCGCACCCGGACAGGGCCGCAAACAGGAAGGTCATGGACAGCACGACCGATATAAATGATTCTCTTGCTTTCATAAATATGATATATTGCCTGAGGTTGTTGGTTGCAAATATCTGATATTATGAAAAAAATTTTCTACTTATCCGCCGGCCGGCCGGGGCAAGAGAAAATACGATTTTTTTTCAATATCTTATGATAACTACCATTAAATCTGGATTTTTATCAAGAAAAAAAGTAAGAAATGAGCGTCTTGAGGAAAACAGCTCTTTTTTTCAATAAAAACCATATTTTTCAATTATCCGACAGATTCTTTGTCCGATGCTGCGCTTTATCCGAAAACTGTTCGTTTTTTTCCTTCTGATCATATTGCTCGGAATCATCGGCAGCGGCGCGGTTTTGTACTGGCTGGTCGCCGTTGAGCCCGGTGCTGAAATCCAGCCGGAGAATATAGCGAAGATCCTCGGCCGGGAAAGCCCCGTTTATTACAGTGACGGGACCGGGAAAATCGGAGTGCTGTTTCAGGACGCCCATCGGCAGTATATTTCCTATCCCCAGATCCCCCGGGCATTTGTCAATGCCATTCTTGCCGCCGAGGACAGCCGGTTTTTCAAGCATTTCGGCATTGACCTGCCCGGCGTCACCCGGGCCATGATTGTTAATATCAGGGCAGGGCGGATTGTCCAGGGCGGCAGCACCATCACTCAGCAGACGGCGAAAAATATCTTCAAACGGGATTCGCGCACCTGGAGGGCCAAGTTCAAGGAGATGCTCTATGCCCTGCGGCTCGAATATCATTATCCGAAGGAGAAAATTCTTGAGTTTTATGTCAACCAGTTCTTTGTCAGCGGCAACGGCCATGGGCTTGGAGTCGCGGCCCGCTATTACTTTGACAAGGACGTCCAGGATCTGACCCTGCTGGAAAATGCCTTTATCGCGGGCAGCGTGAAACGGCCGAATTATTATAATCCGTTTACCAAACTCACCGAGGAGGCGGCTGAAAAGGCGCGGCAGAGGGCAAGGGAACGGGCCCTTTACGTCCTGGGTCATATGCAGCGCCTGGAACTGATAACCCGGGCGGAGTTCAACGAAGCCGTCAGCAGCGATATCGAGTTCAATCAGGGCAGGATGTCCTTTGCCCTCAACAGCCTCATGGATCATGTCCGGGCGGAGCTCAGTTCGCCGAATGTTGTCGCCGCCCTCGAGAAATACGGCATCAGCAACGTCTCCACCTCCGGGGTGCAGATTTTCACCACCGTTGAAAAAGATATCCAGGACAGCACCCTGTATGCCTTGCGCAAGGAACTCTCCGTGCTTGATGTCCACCTGCGCGGGTATGACAGGGAGACGGTCCAAAAGGAATATGCCGACCTTGATTATCCGGGCGATTCGTTCCCTGAGCCGCAAGCCTTCCTTTTTGGGCAAATAGAGAGCATTGAGAAGGATGTGACGGGGGCCCCCCTGATCAGGGTGCGGTTCGACGCGGTCCGGGTGGAGGGGATAATTCCGCGTCAGGGGTTGGACTCCCTGCTCACCGCTTTTGCCCGGTTTAAAAAGAACCGCTGGAGCGAAGCGGATAAAAATGACCTGGCGCAACTGCTGGGGCAATTGCAGGCAGGTGACAGGGTCTATGTCAGCGTCCGGCGGGTGGAAGACAACGGCGACGTTATCCTGGACCTGGAGCGCTACCCCGACCTCCAGGGCGGAGCGCTGGTCATGCGGCGGGGCGCCGTGGCGGCCATGGCGGGCGGGATGGAAAACCGTTTTTTCAACCGGGCGGTGAATGCCAGGCGGGCGATGGGGTCGACCTTCAAGCCGTTTCTTTTTGCCGCGGCCATGCAGCTGGGCTGGAATCCCACAGATCTGCTCAACAACAGGCGCGATGTCTTTGTCTTTCATGATACCCCATATTTCCCCCGACCCGATCACGAGAGCCCCCATGAGCAGGTTTCCATGAGCTGGGCCGGAGTGACCTCGGAAAACCTGGCTGCTGTCTGGCTGCTGTACAACCTCACCGAACATCTTACCCCGCCCCGCTTCCGGCAGGTGGCTGAATACCTGGACCTTGCGCCGAGGGAGGGTGACCGGCCGGAGCCCTACGAGCAGTTCGTGCGCCGCATCCGGGACCGGTACGGCATCATTGTCAACCGGGAAATCCTTGAGCAGGCGGCCTATGACAGGGCGGTGCGCAATCTGGAAGCCGATTTTCTCTTCGCGGACCGGTCAGCCGACTACCGCAGACTGCGCGATCTGCATTACGGGCTGCATTTCGACCAGTACGCCAAAGATTTACGTCTCAGTCCGGAGGAAAAAGCCGAATTGAGCCAAAGAGAAAGCAATGAACTCGCCCTCCGTCAGCAGATTCTTCGCCGAAACTACCTCGCCCTGCAGCGCCTCATGGAGGATTTGAAGCAGTTTCAGCTTCTCCTGCAAATTGAGCGGTCACCGGTGCAGACGATGGATCCGCTCGCGTTTCTGGACAGCCGGAGCGGCAATCTGCAACCCAGCGGCGTCTTCTGGGAGGATCAGGCCGGCCGGGTCAATTTTGCCCTGTCGCCGCCCCGAAACAGCGGCAGGATATTGTCTCCCGACGAGATCGGCTCACGCCTGGCGTCCCTGGAGGGCCCCGCCGCAAAAAAATTCTGGGAGGACATTCTCCTGGACGGTTATCTCAGTGTGTATGCCGTCCAGCAGGTCGCCGTGCAGATGCGCAGGGAAAGCGAAGAGCTGTCTGCCAGCCCGCCCTACTCGATGGACGTCCTGAGCTCCGTCCGCGATTACAGGTTGACGGTCGCCTTGCAATATCTCATCCGGATGGGCAGGGAGCTGGGCATCAGCTCGGACCTCGAGCCGGTTCTTTCTTTTCCGCTCGGTTCCAACGTCATCACCCTGAGTGATTCGGTGAAGATGTACGAGGGGCTTGTCACCGGATTCAATTTCAACAGCTCCAGGCAGGCTGATGATGATGATGATGATGATGAAAGGAACAACAAAGGGCCGTCGATCATCGAACGGATCGAATCGGAGGAGGGAGAGGTGATTTACGCCCGGCAGCCCCGCGGGCGCAGAATATTTGACGCCCGGACTTCCGCCGCTGTCAGCAATATTTTACAGAACACGGTGCAGTACGGCACCGGCCGGTATGCCCGCGACCATGTCCGGCTGTCCAGTGCCGATCCCCTTCGGAACGGCCTCCTGGCAAAGCTTGACCTTCCCGTTCCCCTGCTCGGCAAAACGGGGACGGCCAACCAGTTCAGAAACGCAGCGTTTTTCGGCTATGTACCTGCTCCCCCGGTTGACGAGAGTGTCATGGAGCTGGACAACGGCTGCACGGTCGGCGTGTATGTCGGCTTTGACGACAACCGGCCCATGCAGAAAGGATCGATCCATGTGACGGGGTCTTTCGGCGCCCTGCCGGCATGGAGCAGGATTGCCACGGCGATCATCAACCGGGACAATATCGCCGACCGTCTCGATCCCGCGGACCTGAGCTTTAACGGTCTGCCCCTGCGCTATCCGGAAACGGACCACGTCTTCGTGCCCGTTGCCCCCGACCTGGGAGGCGTTGTCATTGCCGGCCGAGGGGCATTGCGGACCAGGCTGGCTCCGGGAGCGCCCGTCGTTCTCACCCACGGTCAGATCGGTTCCGGCGGTGGTTTTGAACCGCAACGGCGCTTCCGACCGTACTGGCTGAACTGGGAGGAACCCTGATACGCCGCGGTCAGCAGGAAACTGGAAACAACAGGAACCGTCCCCTCCGGATGCGCCCCGAATCCGCCGTGGCGGGAAACGCGCGAACGGCGGGGAAAATTTATCCGCCTTGCCGGAAGATTCGCCTCGTGGTATCTTTTCGGCGACGGGGAATACTTTACGGGAACTTTACCAGGTCGATACTCTGCCGCGGGCCGGCCCGGCGCTGTGGTGCCGGCTGTCCGTACAGCGGCCGGGAAACTGTCATCCTGCCCTCTGCGTTCTTCTCCGTCGGCAAGAGGACAGGCGGCACCCTGAGCCCCTGGGACCGGTCCACGCGAATTTTTGCCAACGGAACAGACAACCATGCACCAGTCACCTTGCCGCAAGCCGCTGAGCGGGCTTGTTTGCCTGCTGATCGCGTTTTTCCTGACCAGCTGCACCGTCTTGCAGAAAAGCATTGAACCCCTTGGGGAGCAGCCGCCGGCACCGCCCGCCGATCGGCAGGCCGAACCGGCTCCCCCCAAACAGCTTCCCGAGATCAGGACCGACAGCCCCTTAAGCCCCGCGCCCGGACCGGAGGTCCCAGGGGATCAGACCGGGGCGTCCGAGCTGCTGCCCTTTCTCACCCTGGTCGCCGACCGAATAGCGGCATATGAGGGGAAGGTCCGCCAGTGGAAGGAATTCAGGACCGAGGCTGAAAAAATGGGTCCGGATGAAGAGCTCGGCAGGAAGATAACCGACTGCCAGGCTCAGCTGCAGTCGATTCTTGACGGCTATAACAAGCTCCATGAAAAACTGATCCAGGAAAGTTCGGGGAGGCCGGTGGAAATGCCCGCCGTCGAGGAACTCCCCAGGATTGAGCATGCCGATATCGGCTTTCTGGAGAGCGAATGCCAGCAGATCATTCAGCCTTCCCGGGATTCCGGGGGACTGATTGCCGGCGCCCGTCGCAAACTTCTGGAGGAAAGTGAAAAAAACATTGCCGGAGCCATGGCCGCCGGCGAGTATGCTCAGGTCATAGCCCTGTACGAGCAGCTTCCCCGGGGGGAGGACGCGGTGCCGTCGTTTGATGCCGTTTTCAACTACGGCAGCGCACTGCTTAAGGCCGGCCGTCCCGGAGATGCGGGCAAGGTGTTTCAGGACCTGCTCGACCGTTTCCGGCAAAAGGAGGAGCTGGATCGCGAGTTCCAGCTCATGCAGCATATCGCCGATATTCATTTCAGCCGGGAAGAGTATGCAAAGGCCTTTGAACTGTATGTGGACATCATTAACCGCTATGCCGGACTTGGCGAGCATATCGACTGGGCCAGGAAGCAGCAGTCGATGATCAACGCCAGGAACCAGCAGGGAGCGGAAGTGAAAAGTTTCGCCGCCCTCATGCTGGCCCACCTCAGTTACAACCCGGAGCGGGACGGCTTCAAGGTGGTGCGGCTGGCCGAGGAGT
>JALHJD010000055.1 GCA_022837185.1 Desulfobacteraceae bacterium | reverse complement strand
AAAAGACCTCCGTCGCCGAACTGATCCGCATCATCTCCGAGGAAGGGTACACAAGGATTCCCATTTATCGAGAGAACCAGGACCATATCATCGGTATCCTGCACGCCAAGGATCTGCTGCGCATCTGCATCCTGAAGCCGGACGAACCCATGGGGCTCGAAGGCTTCCTCAACCCGCCCTTTTTTGTCTCCGAGCACAAGCCCATTGTCGACCTGCTGCGGGATTTTCAGAATCGGAAGACCCATATGGCCATAGTGACGGACGAGTTCGGCGGGGTGCGCGGACTTATCACCCTGGAGGACGTCATCGAGGAGATTGTCGGCGAGATCGACGATGAGTATGATGAAGACGAGAACGAGCTCAGGATAGTCGACGAGCAGACGGTCATTGTCAAGGCCAGGATCGATATTGAGGATGTGGAGGAATATTTTCAGGTTGAACTGCCGGAGGGGCCGTATGAATCGATCGGCGGCCTGCTCATCCATAAACTGGGCCGGGTCCCCCGGATCGGTATGGTGGTGAAGGAGGGAGTGCTGGAATTCAAGGTCCTTGCCGCCGATCCGCGGCGGATCAAAACGATCCGCGTCAAACGCATCGATGCCTGAAAAGCCGGGCCGGTTCTGGCGGAATGCCGGGGGAGTGGTCCCGGGTTCGCTCGCCACCGCCGTCATGCTGGCCGCGGCCATGCCCGGTCGTCTCGGCTGGTGGCCTCTTCTGTTTGCCGCCCTGGTGCCCCTGCTGCTCATCGTTTCACGGCGCGGCGCCGCGCAAAGCGCGGCGGCAGGGATGCTGACCGGGTTCCTCTACCATATCTGCCTGCTGTACTGGATAGTCATCGTCCTGGGGCGCTACGGCGGCCTGCCCCCCTGGCTCTCGGTCCCGGCCCTGCTGATGCTGGCCATGTACATGGGGATATACATGGCTGTTTTTGCAGGATTACTTTCCTTTTTCAGGGGGCGTTGCGGACCCTCCCGGGAGATGGCCCTCCTCTACCTGGCGCCGGTCCTCTGGGTCGGGCTTGACTGGCTGCGGAGCGTCCTTTTTTCCGGATTTCCCTGGATGGATCTCGGCTACGGCCTTGCTTCCGCGCCCCGGCTTGTGCAGGCGGCCGATCTCGGCGGCCACCACCTGATAAGCTTCTGCCTGGTGCTGGTCAACGTTCTCCTTGTCCATGCATTGACACTGGGGCGAACCCGCCGGCGGCCGGCACCGGGCGAGGCAAAGGCTGCCGTCGCGGCGCTGTCGCTCCTGGTGCTGGCTGGCGGGTATTCCCTGGTTCGACAGGCACAGCTGGAGAGTGTCCTGGCCCAGGAGGACCGGGTGCGGGTCGGCGTGGTTCAGGGCAACATCGCCCAGGACCAAAAATGGACCCCGGACAGGAAGTCTACGACCCTCGACATCTATGGGCGCCTGTCCGAGACCCTTATCGCCGGGAACAAACCGGACCTGCTGGTCTGGCCGGAGACGGCCATTCCCTTTTATCCCGCCGTCGACCCCCTTTTCGCCGAGGTTGCGGAACTGGCAGCCCGTCACCGGATATGGCTGCTTTCCGGCGTTCCCCATTATACCTTTGAGGAGGCCCGGCACCCATCGGGCCCGGGGGCCGCCGCCTATTACAACAGCGCTCTGCTGATCGGCCCCGACGGCGAACCGCGGGGGCGCTATGATAAGCAGCACCTGGTGCCGTTCGGCGAATATGTCCCCCTGCGGCGGTTGCTGCCCTTTCTTGAGCCGCTGGTGGAAAGCGTCGGCAATTTTTCGCCGGGCGTCTCCGGAGAGCCCCTGGAGGTCAATGGCCTGCGGCTGGGAACGCTCATCTGCTACGAGTCCATTTTTCCCGGCCTGTCCGGCAGGACGGTTGCCGCCGGAGCCAATCTGCTGGTGAACCTCACCAATGACGCCTGGTACGGCCGCTCCAGCGCACCGCATCAGTCATTTGCCATGGCGGTTTTCCGGGCGGTGGAGACCAGGCGTTCCCTGGTCAGGGCCGCCAATACCGGGATCAGCGGTTTCGTCACCCCCCTCGGCAGGGTGGTGAGCCAAACCGACCTGTTTGAACCGGCGGCCCTGGCGGCGGAAGTTCCCCTCTATGAGGGGTGGACGGTCTATGCCCTCTTCGGCCGTTTTTTCGGGCAGGTTTGCCTGGTGCTGGTGTCTGCCGCGGGCATCTCTTTCCTCTTCCGGCGGCCGCGACTCTGAAAAAAAAGTTCTTGCCCCCTTGAGTCTTGGCGGTAGAGCGTTTAAAATATATGGTTGCCGGAAAAATCGAAGGTTAATCCACATCCCCCGTCCAGCCCCTGATAAGGGGAGAGGGCCTGTTTTATCCCGAGGTGGTCGGCCGGTCTCTGCATGGCCGTTTCCGGCTGCTAAGGGACGAACGTGAGCAGATCGCCCCGCCAAGGGGCAATACTCCTGGTTTCCGGACCGGGGAATTGAGCGAGGAAAAAACAATGGCGGAAGCAATAATGGAATCCGGGGAGGCGAAACAACAGCTTCTGGATCTGAAGGACCGCATGCTGGCCCTGAAGGAGCATCTTTGACCTGCCCGGCAAGAAACTGGAGGCGGAACGGCTGGAGAAGCTGACCCATGCCCATGATTTCTGGAATGATCAGCCCCGGGCAAAAAAAATCCAGAAGGAGTTCGGCCAACTGCAGGAAATCGTCCACGCCTGGGAAAAGAATTTCCGCGAACTGGAAGAAGCTGAAATGCTGCTGGACATGGCCGTCGATGAGCAGGACCTGGATACCCAGCGGGAAGTCGCCGCCAGCATCAAGGAGCTCCGCCGGCGCATCGACGAGGTTGAGCTTGAGTGCATGTTTAGCGGCGAGCATGACGCCAACAATGCCATCCTGACGATTCATGCCGGGGCCGGAGGGACCGAGGCCCAGGACTGGGTGTCCATGCTCATGCGCATGTACCTGCGCTGGGCCGAGGAGAAGGAATTTTCAACCAGTATTCTTGACTATCTGCCCGGCGACGAAGCCGGAGTCAAGAGTGTGACCATCATGGTCAAGGGCCGCCATGCCTACGGACTCCTCCGTTCCGAACTGGGTATTCACCGCCTGGTCAGGATATCGCCCTTTGACGCCAGCGGCCGCCGGCATACCTCTTTCGCCTCGGTCATGGTCATGCCCGAGCTCGATGATACCATCGACATCGACATCAATGAGAAGGATTTGCGCATCGACACCTTCCGCTCCAGCGGCGCGGGCGGCCAGCATGTCAACAAGACCGATTCGGCCATCCGGATCACCCATCTGCCGACCGGCATTGTCGTGCAGTGTCAGAACGAACGCTCCCAGCACCGGAACAAGGACATGGCCATGAAAATGCTGGCTGCCCGTCTGTACGAGTTGGAACGGCAGGAGAAGATGAAGGAGCAGAAGAACCTGCACGGCGACAAAAAGGAAATAGCCTGGGGAAGCCAGATCCGCTCCTATGTCCTGCAGCCGTACAGGTTGATCAAGGATCACCGGACGGGCCACGAGGAGGGCAACGTGGACGCCGTCCTGGACGGCCGCCTTGATCAGTTCATCAAGTCTTATCTTCTCTGGCAGCCCTGATGC
Source organism: Desulfobacteraceae bacterium (assembly GCA_022837185.1). Taxonomy (GTDB): domain Bacteria; phylum Desulfobacterota; class Desulfobulbia; order Desulfobulbales; family Desulfobulbaceae; genus UBA10518. The sequence continues at coordinate 9,527 of JALHJD010000055.1, read as the reverse complement.
CGCCCACGGGATGCGGGACCATGGACTGCCATTGACCGGACAGCAGGGGCAATGCGCGAAGTGCGGAAGCTGCACGGCTGTCTGCCCGGTGTACCGCGTGACCGGGCGCGAATCCCTGACGGCGAGGGGCAGGCTCCACCTGCTGGGAACGGAGCTGGCCGCCAGGCCATCCGCAGCGTATGAGGACCTGTTTGCCCAATGTCTGCTCTGCGGGGCCTGCGAAAATGTCTGTCCCCGGCACCTGCCGATTCGGCGGTTGACCGTTGAGGCCCGTTCCCGTTTTTCCTTTCTGTACGGCCGCCATCCCCTGCGCCGGAGCCTGGTCCGCACTGTTCTGGCCCGTCCGGTTCTGCTGGAAAGACTGGTGAAAACAGGACTGGCCCTGGAGCGTCTGCCGCTGATCCCCAGGGACAGCGGCCTGCGGCTCAAGCTTGCCCTGCTGGACGGGGAACCGGCGGCCGGACCTGCGGCGCAACAGGAAACCGCCATCGAGCCTGATACTGCTGCCGCCGGGATCCAGTATTTTGTCGGCTGTCTGGCCCGCTATCTGCAGCCGTCCATTGCCGGCGCCACCCGCCGGCTTGTCCGCCGCTTTTCCGGGAGCCCGACGGTCGAACCCCGGGCGCAGGGATGCTGCGGCCTGGCGGCGTGGTCGGCTGGCGACAGGGAGGAGGCCGTTCGGCTGGCCAAGCAGAATATCGAAGCATTTGAATCTTCGACCGGCCCGGTACTGACCTCCTGCGTCTCGTGTTTCGCCCACCTGAAGAAGTACGGGGAACTTTTTTCCGACGATCCCGGGTGGCGGGAGCGGGCGGAGTGGTTCAGCCGCAGGGTCAGGGAATTTTCCGCCTTCATGCTTGAACTGGATCCCGCCCCGGTGTTCCGCTCCCCCGGCAGGGAGCGGATTCTGTACCATGAGCCGTGTCATCTCCGTTTTTCCGGGGAAAACAGGGAGGCACCGCCCGCACTGCTGCGGCAGCTCCAAGGCGCGGTCATTGTCGAACCCGAGGGAGGGCCGCACTGTTGCGGCCAGGGAGGATTGTTTTATTTGGGCTACCCGGAGCTGGGCGACAGGATTTTTTCCAGGGCCTGCGAGGCCGCGCTGGCGACCGGGGCGGACGTGCTCGCCACAGGCTGTTCCGGCTGCCTCCTGCAGTGGCGCACCGGCCTGGATATCCGGCATGCTCCGGTCCGGGTCCTGCACCCGGCCGTACTGTTGGCGGATTGTCTTGATAATGATTCCTGATTCCGGGGGGTTGGCAAAGAAAACCCTTGTCCTCATCCCCCCGTACTGCTATGAAGGACTGAACGGTAATAAGGAAAGCAGCGGCATCGGAAAAGATGGGTTTGAACATTCGACACCAGCTTGAGGAAACCGAACGGAAACTGCTGTCGCCCCATGCGTCCCTGAGCGCCCAGTCAAAGGGGAGGCTGCACGCAGCACAGGACTCCTGCGAGCTGCGGACGGTTTTTCAGCGGGATCGGGACCGCATCATCCATTCCAAGACTTTCCGCCGTCTGAAGCACAAGACCCAGGTTTTCCTGTCCCCGGCCGGGGACCATTACCGGACCAGGCTGACGCATGTCCTGGAGGTGTCGCAGATCGCCAGGACCATGTCTGTCTGCCTCCGCCTTAACGAATACCTGACCGAGGCCATCGCCCTGGCCCATGATCTGGGCCACACGCCCTTCGGTCATGCCGGGGAGTTCACGCTCAATGAACTGCACCCGGGCGGTTTCAAGCATAACGTGCAGAGCCTCCGGGTCGTTGATGTCCTGGAAAACGACCGCCGCGGCCTCAATCTGACCTGGGAGGTCCGCAACGGCATCATCAAGCATTCCAAAGGGTACGGGGCGATCCTGCCCGGCGACAAATCGCAGCTTGCCGCTACCCTGGAGGGCCAGGTTGTGCGGGTGGCGGATATCATGGCCTATGTCAACCATGACATGGACGACGCCCTCCGGGCCGGGATGATCCGGGAATCCGATCTGCCCGCCGATATCCGGCGGGTGGTGGGAGACGATACGTCAAGCCGCATCGATGCCATGGTCAAGGACCTCGTCGAGGAGACCCTGCGCTGCGACGACGGGAATCTCCATCTGAGCGGCCTGATGGAGGAAACCATTTCCAAGCTGCGAATGTTCCTGTATGATCACGTGTACAGGAACTACAGGGTGCACAACGAATTTGTCAAGGCACAGAAGATCATCAGGGAACTGTACCAGTTTTTTCTCGAGCATGATTTTCCCAGGGGCGGCACCTGCTTCTGCGAGGCAGGGGAATTCGAACCGCGGAACGATAAAGGGGAAAAGGTGCACCGGGAAGTCTGCGACTTCATCGCCGGCATGACCGACCGCTATGCCCTGGATCTGTATAACCATATTTTCATGCCCAAACCGTGGAGCGTGTTCTGAAAGGAATCCCGCGGACCGGGGCACTTTACGACAACAAATCAATGGAACCTGACAAGCAAGCCGGACCGGCGAATCATTACGACCTCCCCAAGGCCTACGAGTTCCACGCGGTGGAGCAGAAGTGGTATTCCTTCTGGGAACAGCGGAAAACCTTCTCCGCCACCATGATCGAGGGGAAAGAAGCCTTTTCCATCGTCATCCCGCCGCCCAATGTGACGGGAGTGCTGCATATCGGCCACGCCCTGAACAACACCCTGCAGGATGTCCTGGTCCGCTATCACCGGATGAAGGGCTTCAACACCCTTTGGGTGCCCGGAACCGACCACGCGGGCATCGCCACCCAGAACGTGGTGGAGCGGCAGCTGGCGGCGGAGAATGTTTCCCGCCACGACCTGGGCCGGGAAAAGTTCATTGAACGGGTGTGGCAATGGCGGGAAGAGAAGGGCGGCACCATCATCAACCAGCTCAAGCGCATCGGCGCCTCCTGCGATTGGGACCGGGAACGGTTTACCATGGACGAGGGCCTGTCCCGGGCGGTACGGGAGGTCTTTGTCCGCCTGTATCATGAGGGTCTGATCTACAGGGGCGACTACATTGTCAACTGGTGTCCGCGCTGTCATACCGCCCTTTCCGACGACGAGGTGGAGCACGAGCCGACCCGGGGCAAGCTCTATCACATCCGCTACCCCTTTGCCGACGGCAGCGGCTTTGTGGTGGTCGCCACCACCAGGCCGGAGACGATGCTCGGCGATACCGCCGTGGCCGTCCATCCCGACGATGAGCGCTACCGGGGCCTGGAAAAAACGGGAATAAAGCTGCCGCTGACGGACAGGGTCATTCCGCTGATACTGGATCACCATGTGCAGCGGGAGTTCGGCACAGGCGCCCTGAAAGTGACCCCGGCCCATGACCGGGACGACTACGAGATCGGGCTCCGCCACAATCTTGAACGGCTCAAGGTCATGGACGATCGCGGGATCATGAACGAAAATGCCGGAAAATATGCCGGGCTCGATCGGTTCGAATGCCGCCGGCGGATCGTCCGGGATCTCGAGGAGCAGGGTTTTCTGGAAAAGATCGAAGACTACCAGCACGCGGTGGGCCGCTGCTACCGCTGCGCGACGGTGGTGGAGCCGGCAACCTCAAGACAGTGGTTCGTTTCGGTCCGTCCCCTGGCCGACAGGGCCGTGGCGGCTGTTCGCCAGGGCAGGATACGGATCTATCCGTCCAACTGGTACAATACCTTCTATGCGTGGATGGACAATATCCGGGACTGGTGCATCTCCCGCCAGATATGGTGGGGACACAGGATCCCCGCCTGGACCTGTGCTTCCTGCGGGCAGTTCATCGTCGCGGTTACCGATCCGGCAGCCTGCGACAACTGCGGCTCCACCGATCTGGTTCAGGAGAGCGACGTGCTCGACACCTGGTTCAGTTCCGCGCTGTGGCCCTTTTCCACCCTCGGCTGGCCCGAGCAGACCAGGGAACTGGCCATGTTCTATCCGACCTCGGTGCTGATCACCAGCTTCGACATCCTGTTTTTCTGGGTGGCGCGCATGATCATGATGGGGCTGCATTTCATGAACGAGGTGCCGTTCCGCGACGTGTACCTGCATGCCCTGGTCCGGGACAAGGAAGGCAGGAAGATGTCCAAGTCCACCGGCAACGTCATCGACCCCATCGACATGATCGAGCAATACGGCACCGATGCCTTCCGCTTTACCCTGACCGCCTTTGCCGCCCAGGGCAGGGAGATCCGGATGGACCAGGAGCGGATCGAGGGCTATCGCCACTTTATCAACAAGCTGTGGAACGCCGCCCGTTTTGCCCAGATGCATGTCAGGGACTGCGGCCCCGGCATCGCCCGGATAGCTGATGAACCGGCCGGCCTGGCCCTGCCGCACCGCTGGATTCTCAGCCGTACCGACGCCACCGTCAGGGGGACGCGCGCGGCCCTGGAGGGCTACAATTTCAACGAGGTGGCTTCGGGCCTGTACCAGTTCATCTGGCATGAATTCTGCGACTGGTACCTGGAATGGATCAAGGCCGACCTGTTCGGCGAGGATGAAACGGCACGCGACCAGGCCCGGGGGGTCATGCTGCGGGTGCTGGAAACCATTCTCAAACTGCTGCATCCGGTGGCCCCCTTTGTCACCGAGGAGATATGGAGCGTGCTCCCGGGCGAGCGGAGGACGATCATGACCGAATCTTTTCCCGAGGAGCGGAGTTCCTGGCGGAACCTGGAGGCGGAATCCGACATGGACCTGCTCATGGGCGTCATATCCGCCATACGCACCATACGCAGCGAGGCCGACGTCCATCCCACCGCCTGGATAGAAGCCTCCCTGATGGGCGGCGGCAGGGAGAAACAGAGCCTGTTCGAACAGTTTGCCCCTGCCATCAGGTCGATGTCCAGGACCAAAACCCTGCACATTCTCGAGGACGGGGTGGTGCCGGACGATGCCGGCCATGCCCTGGTCCGCGAGGTGGAGGTCGTGGTGCCGCTGAGGGGGCTGATCAATGCCGCCGAAGAACTGGCCAGGCTCGACAGGGAGCGGGTAAAGCTGGAGGATGAGCTGCGGCGGGTCGAAGGCAAACTGGGCAATGAAAAGTTCCTGGGCAGGGCCCCGGAGGAGGTCGTTGACAAGGAGCGCCGGAAACTGGCTGAACTGCAGGTGCGGCTGGAGAAAAACGCCGAATCAGCCGAACGGATGAAGAAACTGCTGTAATGGATGAACTGCTGCTCGACCGTCTGATCGGAGATTTCCTGGCCGAGGATATAGGCAGCGGCGACGTCACCACCGATGGTGTGCTGGACGGCGGGCTGGAGACGGCCGCGGTGCTGCAGGCCCGGGAACCGCTGGTGGCGGCCGGAATGGCCCTCGTTGCCGGCCGGACGTTCAGGCTGCTCAATGGGGCCGTCGTTGTCGAGGCGGCCCTGGAAGACGGCCGTCGGGCCGAACCCGGAGAGGTCGTTCTCAGGCTCCGGGGACCGGCCCGGGACCTGCTGCGCGGCGAACGGGTGGCCCTCAACCTGGCGCAGCGGCTGTGCGGCATCGCCACCCTGACCAGCCGGTACGTGGACCGGGTTGCGGGCCTCAAGGCGCAAATCACCGATACCCGCAAGACAACCCCGGGCCTGAGGATGCTGGAAAAGTACGCGGTGCGGGTCGGCGGCGGCCGCAACCACCGCTTCAACCTCTCGGACGGGGTGCTGATCAAGGACAACCACATCGCCGCCTGCGGCTCCATCAGCGAGGCGGTTGAAAGGGTGCGGGCCCGGGCGCCGCATACGCTCCGCATCGAGGTCGAGGCGGAAAGCCTTGATCAGGTCAGGGAATGCCTGGACTGCGGAGTTGACATCATTATGCTGGACAACATGGATGTCGCGCTGATGAAGGAGGCGGTGGGGCGCATCGGCGGCCGGGCCCTGGTGGAAGCGTCGGGGGGAGTGACACTGGAGACGGTCCGCCGGATCGCCGAAACCGGCGTCGATTTCATCTCGGTCGGACGCCTTACCCATTCCGCTCCGGCCTGCGATATTTCCATGGACATGTGACCACCGGCCATGACGGACCTCCCCTGCAACGTCAACGGCGAAACCGAGACCTTCGGCATCATCGGCCGGCCGGTGCGCCATTCCCTGAGCCCGGCCATGCACAACGCCTCGTTCCAGGCCCTGGGCATGAACCGCATCTACGTGCCGCTGCCGACCAGCAGCATCGGCGACGGGATTGCCGGTCTCAAGGCCCTCGGCTTCCGGGGCGCCAGCGTCACCATCCCGTACAAGCAGGACGTTCTCCCGTTCATCGATGTTCTTGACCCGGTTGCCCGCCGGATCGGCGCGGTCAACACCCTGTTGGTCAGGGAAAGGGAGGCCGGAGGGGAAAAGATTGTCCACGGCTTCAACACCGACTGGCTTGGGGCCAACCGGGCCCTTGAGGAGAAGATCCGGCTGCGGGGGAGCAGGGTGCTCATCGCCGGGGCCGGAGGGTCGGCCCGGGCCATCGGCTTTGGCCTCCTGGAGGCCGGCGCCGGGGTGGTGATCTGCAACCGGACCGTTGATACGGGCAAAAAGCTCGCCGAACAGCTTGACTGCCCCTTTTACCCACTGGACAGAATTGATCAGGTCTCGGCCGACATCCTGGTCAACGCCACCTCGGTGGGCATGGTCCCGGATACGGACCGGACTCCCGTCCCGCGGGAACTGCTGTCCGGATTTGCCGTGGTCATGGACATCGTCTATGCGCCGCTGCAAACCAGACTCCTGCGGGAGGCGGCCGCCGCCGGCTGCGAAGTCGTTGACGGGCTGGCCATGCTGCTCTACCAGGGCGCGGCCCAGTTCGAACTGTGGACCGGCAGGGAAGCTCCCCTGGAGGTCATGCGGGAGGTTCTGGCCGTCCGGCTGCGCCGGGACCCGGCTGACGCCGGGAGTTTGCAGTCATCAGTCGGCCGTCGGCAGTTTGGGGCTTGAATCCTGCCGGATTGCCGGTTTACAAAGCCCTTCACCCGCCCTCCGGCTACCCTCCCCTGGAGAGGGGATTTGAAAACACCCTTCTCCCTGAGGGAGAAGGTGCCCCGCAGGGGCGGATGAGGGGTTCTTTATCACATAATCACATAATCACCTGACCTATCCATGATACGGATCATTCCTGTGGACAAAGTCGATGCCACGGTCGAGGTGCCGGGGTCGAAAAGCATTACCCAGCGGGCGCTCATCGCCGCGGCCCTGGCAGAGGGCGACTCGGTGCTGATCAACCCCCTGGCCAGCGAGGACACCAGCTATACCATCGGTGCCCTGCGGGCCATGGGAATTGCAATCGACGACAGCGACGCGGCCCGCTGGGTCGTACGAGGGTCCGGGGGCGTCATCGCCGCGCCGGCCGGCGATATATATCTCGGCAACAACGGCACCGCCACCCGTTTCCTCACCTCGGTCGCCTGCCTGGGGCACGGAACCTTCAGGATAACCGGCGATTCCCGGATGGCGCAAAGGCCGATCGAGCCGCTGCTGCAGGCCCTGCGCGGCTGGGGCGTCAAAGTGCGCAGCGACGCCGGTAACGGCTGCCCGCCGCTGACCATCGAAGCCGACGGCATCGCCGGGGGCAGGACCGTCCTGCCCGAGGGCAAATCCAGCCAGTATCTTTCCTCCCTCCTCCTGGTGGCGCCCTATGCCCGGGAAACCGCGGAGCTCGAGGTGCGGGGGGAGGTTTTGTCCCGTCCCTACGTCGAAATGACCCTGGACGTGATGGCCGGATTCGGCATCGGCGGCGAGGCGGCGCCCTCCCTCACCTTTTTCAGAGTTTCGCCGGGCAGGTACCGGGGCAGGGAGTACCGGATCGAGGGAGATGCTTCCGGGGCCTCCTATTTCTGGGCCGCGGCCGCGATTACCGGCGGCAGGGTGACCGTGGCCAACGTGCCCGTCCCTTCCCTGCAGGGTGACGCCTTCCTCGTTCCCCTGCTGGGCCGGATGGGATGCACCGTTCGCCGGCAGGGCAACGGGATAACGGTGACTGGGCCGCTCGACAGGCTTGAAGCCATCGAGGCGGACATGGGCAACATGCCCGACGTGGCCCCGACCCTGGCCGTGGTGGCCGCCTTTGCCGAAGGCACAACGGTCATCCGCAATATCGCCCACCTGCGGATCAAGGAATGCGACCGGATCAGCGCCATGGCAAGCGAGCTGGGCAAGATGGGGGCCGAGGTCGAGGAAGGGCCGGACCGGCTGATCATTCACGGCCGGGGCGGCGGCACAAATCTGCACGGCGCCGCCATCGAGACCTACCATGATCACCGGATCGCCATGTGCTTTGCCGTGGCCGGCCTGCGGGTGCCCGGGGTCAAAATCACCGGCGAGGATTGCGTGGCCAAGTCCTTTCCCGATTTCTGGGAGCGGTTTGCACTGCTGACCAGGATCGAGCGCCGGTAAAGTCCACGGAGCTGTCACGAAACAGCGCGGCATCGCGATATGGGCTTGATTTTTGCAAATCCGGATCGGAAAGTCGTCCGGGACGATCTGGACGCCTTCAACAATGAAACAACACGGCAGATCCATGAAAAACAAGCACCTGCTTCTCCTCGGCGCGGCGGTTATTGCCGTCCTGGCCATCGGTTTCGGGCCCCGGGTCGGATCGGCGCAAAGCCCCTTGGCGGAAGAGGGCGCCGGTCTCCCGGCCAACAAATATGCCGACTGCCTGAGCTGCCACGATTACCGGCGGAATCACCATCCGGTCGACATCCCTCCCATCGGCGAGGTCCCGTTTCCCCTCACCGACGGCAGGATCACCTGCGTGACGTGCCACTTCGATGATCATGAAACGGGGGGCGCCAATTTTCTGCGGGAAGGACCTTATCTGGTGCAGCGGGACATCTGTTACAAATGCCACCATCAGGAGGAGTACAAGGGGATGAATCCCCACCGGATGCTGGATGACAGCGGTGGGTTGCGGAAAATTGTCGGCGGCATGACCGTCTGTGTTGTCTGCCATGAGGGCACGCCCAACCCGGATGTGGACAGGACCGAGGATATCCGGCTGCGGGCCGATGTCGGGTTTCTCTGCTGGCGCTGTCATCCGCCCATGGTCAACGCGCTGTTCCAGGCCCAGCATCTCCTCGTCGAGCCCTCCCTTGAAATGCTCAGGAACCTCGAAAAGAGGGAAACCGAGTTAAATGTTCTGCTGCCGCTGGTGCCGAGGAATCGGGTTACCTGCTCCACCTGCCACAACCCGCACCAGAAAGGGGTGATCCGCCGTGAAGCGGCGGCCAAGGGGGCCGACGAGCCGGATAGGCTCCGTCTCCCCTCGCCCCGCCTCTGTTTCGCCTGTCATCCCTTTTAAGGGGGGCCCGTCCCGCCGCCCAGCAGCACCCGCACCGGATCGCCGATCCGGCAGCCGGTCCGCATCGCCGCATTTCCCCTGTTGACGGCAATCTCAAGGTGTCCGCTGCTGTCGATCAGGGCAAGCAGTTCTCCGGCAGGCCGGTCCGAATAGGTCGAGACCACGGTATGGATGCGGTCCGCCCCGATCTCGATGCCGGCAATCGCGGTGGACCGATGCCTGTCAAGGTCCGCCGCAGTGATGGAAGTGCGGATGTTGCCGAACCTGTCCATTCCC
>JALHJD010000374.1 GCA_022837185.1 Desulfobacteraceae bacterium | reverse complement strand
TGCCCGGGTCGGTCATGATGGTTGCCGGGTTGGAATTGACCAGCACTACCTGGTAGCCTAAGGAACGCAGTGCCTTGCACGCCTGGGTTCCGGAATAATCGAACTCGCAGGCCTGCCCGATAACGATGGGGCCTGAGCCGATGATCAGGATTTTATGGATATCGTCGCGTCTTGGCATGCAATGCTCCTTTCGGCCTGGAAGTGCGGGGATTGTGCGGGGCTCGAAACCCCTTTGTTACGAGGTATGGTATTTTGCGATATTTCTGCCCCGGTGTCACTCTTTTTTATACATTTCGGTCAACTCTGTGCCGCTGGGAAAGCAAATTTCCATCAAACAGGAACATATCCGATGGTTCCCCGGGGACGGAAACAGCCCGCTGTCCTTCACCCGGGGAAAACGGCTGAAGACGAAGGCCTGCCATCCCGGTGCATCAGCTTTTTTCAGGGGCAAAGCTTTTAACCATCCTTCGCAATGTCGATACGGCTTCTTCCCCTTTTTCGGTCCCATATCGCAGCCGTACATACGCGGCAACGATTTTTTTCACACGGGGCGCCAGATCGGGCCGTTTCCCGGCAACATACCCCAGGTAGTCGACGGGCCCCTGGTCAGGCCGGCGGGCCAGGCCGATCCGGGCCAGTTTCCGGCAGAAATCGTTCCAGGCAGCGGCGATCTCATCCCGGGCCGGTTTCGGCTGAGACAGCAGCAGCAGACTGAACAGGGCCGCGCCGGCCGCCATCAGCACGAGGATCGTCAGCAGCCCCTGCCCCCAGCCCGACCTGTCATCCAGCGGAATGCCCAGCCTGAAGAAGATCCCCTGCTGGTCGCCGGCCGAATACCCCATGACCCACCGGTTCCAGCGATTGTTCCAGAAGTCCAGCATGCCCAGGGTATTCCCCAGCCATTGGCCGAAAACTCCATAGCGCGACAGGGAGAGCAGCCCAGCCCCTTCCCCGGGAGGCAGAGCGCCGGCGACATTGGTCCGCAACCGGTCCGGCGCCACCACCCCGGTCGGATCGACCCTGACCCATCCCGTCCCGGCCAGCCATACTTCGCACCAGGCGTGGGCATCGGACTGCCGGACAACCAGGTAGCCGCCGAACTGGTTGCGCTCGCCCCCCTGGTAACCGGCCACCACCCGGGCGGGCACCCCCGCCGCCCGCATCAGAAAAGCAAAGGAGCCGGCAAAATGTTCGCAGAACCCCCTGCGGCTCTCAAACAGGAAACGATCGATCAAATTTGCGTCCCCGGCCGAGCCTTCGCCAAACACTGGCCTGAGCGGGGGCGGCTGCAGCGTGTAATAGAAAGGCTGATCGCGGAAATACGCGAGCACCGCCTGCACGTAGGCCTCGGCCGAGCCCGCCTGCCCAAACAGATCGGCGGCCAGGCTCCGGGCCCTGGGATTGCCTGTTTCCGGCAGCTGCAGACCGGGCCCGGTAACCCGCCGCTCCCGGTCCGGTGCCGCGCCGTCAAGGTCCGACGTCCCCCTGTAGATGATCCGGCCTGTAACCGGGCGCCAGCGATAGCTGCTGTGATCGCTCAGCAGCCAGGCATGCCGCAGGTCTGTCCGCACCGGCAGGTCCAGGGCAAAAATCCAGTGCTCGTTGTGCGGCTCCAGGGTGACCGTGTACCGGACCGGCCGCCGGACCCGCGCATATTCGGGGGATCCGCCGCGCCGATCCATCCCCCGTGTCCAGGTCCTGCCGTCGAATCCCCACAGGACGACGCCCCGCCAATACAGCCTGTCCTGCGGGGGAACAGCATCGTCAAATTCCACCCGGAAGGCGACTTCCGAACTGGTGGCCAGCTCCGCCACGTCGCCGAAGGAAATGGAGTCGGCAAAGCCG
>JALHJD010000054.1 GCA_022837185.1 Desulfobacteraceae bacterium | reverse complement strand
AACCGATCCCTGTTTCAATATCCGCAACACCTGTCCCATCAATATTGAGCCTGAGCTGTATGTCGGTCTCCCCGGTTTTCCGGTTCACCTCGCCTATCCGTGCTCCCTTTTCCGTCACTGTCTTCTCCCGCTGTTCTCTCCATGGCCTGGCTGCGACATATCGAGTTGGAGTTATCCAACCATATCTGAGCACATCATATTCTTCTTCACTCGTATTGGCAACTTTTCTTCCACCGGTTACAGGACATTTTCCCGCGCGCCCGCGAAACAATTTTTCCCGCAGTTTTTTATTGACTTTTTCTCGCCCAGTTGTTTTTATTAAAAGCTGTTTACCGAATTGGCGAGCGGGAATAACTCAGTGGTAGAGTGCAACCTTGCCAAGGTTGAAGTCGCGAGTTCGAATCTCGTTTCCCGCTCCAGAAAGATGCAAGGTTCGGACCCCGTTCGAACCTTTTTGCATACATCGAGAGGCGCAGTGATGAAAACATTCTATACGCCGGTTAACGAAATTGACCGTAAATGGTACGTCGTTGACGCCGACGGCAAAGTGCTGGGGCGCCTTGCCTCGGAGATCGCCCGGCGGCTTCGCGGCAAGCACAAGCCGACTTTCTGCAACTTCCAGGACAACGGTGATTTCATTGTCGTTGTCAATGCCGAAAAAATCAATCTGACCGGCAAGAAACTGGATGATAAAAAATATTATCGCCACAGCGGGTACATGGGCGGCATCAAGGAACGGACGGCCAGGGACGTCCTCGCCAAAAATCCCGGCGAGCTGATCACCATGGCGGTCAAGGGCATGCTGCCGAAGAACAAGCTCGGTCGAAAGCAATTGAAAAAATTAAAAGTTTATGCCGGAAGTGCCCATCCTCACCAGGCCCAGAAACCTGAACAACTTGATATCTGATAGAAACGGAGCTTTCCACACATGCCGCAGGAACCATTTTACGCCACCGGAAAAAGAAAAACGGCCGTAGCCCGGGTTTGGATCACCCCCGGCAGCGGCAAGGTTACCGTCAACAAGCTTGCCGCCGACGAGTATTTCGGCGGCATCTATTTTGAACCGAAACTGGACAAGCCGTTTACGGTCACCGAGTCGATGAGGAAATTCGATGTCACGGCAACCGTCAAGGGCGGGGGGAAGTCCTCACAGATCGATGCCCTGGTTCACGGCATTGCAAAGGCTCTGCAGGCAGTGAACGCCGAAAATCGGCTGCCTCTGAAAAGGGCAGGCCTCATGACCCGCGACCCGCGCAGCAAGGAACGGAAAAAATACGGTCAGCGCGGCGCCCGCGCCCGTTTCCAGTTCTCCAAGCGTTAATCGCCGCGGAGCTTGTATCCCGACCAGAAAATTTTCTCAGCAGGCCATACGGGGGAATAACGAACAAGCTTCGTTATTCCCCTTTTTTTTGCCCATGAATCCAACAACAGGATGAGCACATGCTACGAATAGGCATAATCGGCGTCTCCGGCTACACCGGTGTTGAACTGGCGCGAATTCTCTCCGGGCATGCAGAGGTGGAGATCACCGTTGCGACCTCCAGGCAGTATGAGGGCAAACCGCTGGCCGATGTCTATCCCAGCCTGCGCGGCTGCCTCGATATCGTCTGCGACAATCCCGCCGGCGAAGAGTTTGCCGAAAGGGCTGACTTTTTTTTCACCGCGGTGCCGCACAAAACCGCCATGGATATCGTTCCGTCACTCCTGGCGGCGGGAAAAAAGGTGGTCGATCTGAGCGCCGATTACCGCCTTGGCGACGTCGCAGTCTACGAACAATGGTACCAGCCCCACAGCAGCAGCGAACTGCTCGCAGAGGCCGTGTACGGCCTGCCTGAGCTGTACAGAAACGCAATCAGGCAATGCCGCCTGGCGGCCAACCCGGGATGCTATCCCACCTCCGTCATTCTCGGACTTGCCCCCCTGCTCCGTGAGAAGCTCATCGACCCGGATACCCTGATCATCGATTCCAAGTCCGGGACTTCAGGCGCGGGGCGTTCCGCCAGCGTCGCCACTCTGTACTGCGAGGTAGCGGACGGGTTCCGGCCCTATAAGGTCGGCGGCATACACCGCCATATACCGGAAATGGAACAGGAACTGAGCAAGCTGGCGGGCCGGGGCATCACCGTCTCCTTCACCCCGCATCTTCTGCCCGTTTCCCGGGGCATACTCAGCACCATGTATGCGGGGCTGGCAGCGGATATCGACCTTGATGCAGTGCATCGATTGTACCGCCGGACCTACGACGCCGAACATTTTGTCCGCCTCTGCCCGAAGGGCTGTCTGCCCGCAACCCAGCATGTCCGCGGCAGCAACTTCTGCGACATCGGGCTTGCCCTGGACCGGCGGACCGGGCGGATCATCGTCGTGTCGGCGATCGACAATATTGTCAAGGGAGCCGCGGGTCAGGCCGTCCAGAACATGAACCTGATGAACGGGTTCCCCGAAACAACCGGCCTGACGGGAGCGCCGTTTTTCCCCTGATGACCAGGAACATCCGCCTGCTGATAGCCTATGACGGCACCCATTTCAGCGGCTGGCAGCGGCAGAAAAACGTACCGACCGTTCAGGGGGCCATTGAGAACTGCCTGGCCGTCATCACGCGGGAACATGTTCACCTGCAGGGCGCGGGAAGAACCGATGCCGGCGTCCACGCCCTGGGGATGACGGCCAATTTCAGGACCACAGCCCGCATCCCCTGCCCGGGCCTGCTCAAGGGGCTCAACTCCATGCTCGACCCGGCCATCCGGATTCTGGCGGCCGAGGAGGCTGAAGAGGACTTCCACAGCCGCCGCAGCGCGACCGGCAAAACCTATCGCTACACAATCTTCACCGGCAGGATCCAGTCACCCCTGGAACGTCTGTATACCGCACATTTTCCCATGCACCCGAACGCCGAGGCCATCAGGCTGGCCCTTCATCATATCGTGGGGAGCCATGATTTCTCAAGTTTCGAGGGCAGCGGTTCGCGGGACGTCACCCGGACCATCGGGCGAGGGGGGGTCCGGACTATCTACCGGGCCGAGTTTCTCGCCGGGACCGGTCGGGCCGATATCTGGTTTTTCCGCTTCACCGGAGACGGTTTTCTCCGCCACATGGTCCGCAACCTCGTCGGCTCGCTGCTGCCGGTGGGACAGGGCAAAATCACCCCCGACGCCTTTGCCGCCCTGCTCGGAAGTCAGGACCGGCGCCTGGCCGGACCGACCGCCCCCGCGCACGGCCTTGTCCTTGAGCAGGTGTTCTATGAACCCATTGCCAGCTGACACCCCGTGAACAACCCGCCGCCCTTTTACAGCCTCGATCCGCTGGTGCTGGCCTCCGCCTCGCCGCGCCGCCGGGAAATGCTGCGCCGGCTCGGCATCGACATTGCCGTGGCTCCCGTGGAGGTGGACGAAACACCCCGAACCGGCGAAAAGCCTGCTGCTTTCGCCCAGCGCATGGCCATTGCCAAGGCATCGGCCGCGGCCGAAAAAATGCCCGGCTCCTGGGTGCTCGGCGCCGACACCGTGGTTGCCGTCAGCGGAAAAATTCTCGGCAAGCCCAGGGACCCCGCCGACGCTCTCGCCACCCTGCGGCAGCTTGCCGGCACCACCCATGTGGTTTTGACCGGGGTCTGTTTTTGTTGTCCTGACCGGGGGCGGCAGGACGCCTGGGAGGAGGTCACCGCCGTCACCTTCATGGACACCCCGGAGGACGTCCTGGCAGCGTACATCGCCACGGGTGAACCGCTGGACAAAGCGGGAGCCTATGGCATCCAGGGGATCGGTTCTTTTCTGGTCCGGGGAATCCGGGGCTCCTGCACCAACGTCATCGGGCTGCCGATGGATTCCGTCGTCCGCTACCTGCTCCGCAACGCAGTCATTGCCGCCCGGCACCCCTAAGTCAGGACGGAGGCGTCGAGGACCGGCTCCCACTGCAGATACACTTTGACATCGAAAATATCACTGCGCCGCGGCTTGACGGCAAATGATTCCGCCCCGAAGCCCGCGGGTGAATAGCGGTCGGCCGCTGCGGCAATTTTCCCCTGCAGCTCCTCCGCCAGCCGGGCGATTTCCTCTTCGATGCGCTTCACCTCGTCCTCCGCCCGGCGGACATCCTCTTTTTCCTTCATCATCCGGCCGGCGCTCCGCACCCCCTGGGCCGACCTGGACGCGGTGGTCACCGACACGGCCTTGCGGCCGAAGAGAGCGCCGAAAACCGCAACGCCGAAGGACAGGGCGGTATCCATTCCCCTTGCCTTGACATCCCCCTTCTCCATATCCAGCCTTGCATAAGCCTTTTCCAGGCGATTCTCCAGGGTCCGCTGCTTGGCCTGGTACTGCTGTTCCAGCTTGTGAACTTCTTCCTCTTTTTTCTGCCGCAGAACATCGGCGACCCGGAGCTGAAACTGACTGTCCGATTCGTCCGGCCGTGATTCCAGCTTCAACGCCGGCACGCGTTTCAGAATCAGCTCTCTGGAACGATAGAGATGATCAGCAAAACTCTTCTCCTGGCCCCGCAGGGTCTTCAACCTGGCCAAGGCCGCCGGCAGCGGCTTGAACTGCATTGAGGCGGGGGGCGAGTCGCCGGTCATTTCCCAGTCCACCGTATTTTCCTCTGACCGGCTCCAGTCGGTCCCGTCCTGCTCGGCGTCGAGGGAAATTTTCACCCGGACCGTATCAACCTGGTTGATCCCCCTTGCCTGGCTCAGGAACCGGACCGATGCCGTTCCGGCCAGCCAGGGAATGTACTGCAGCCCCTCCACCGGCACCGGCGGGGGAACGAAACGCTGCACCATTGTATCGGGCAGGATGGGAGGATGCGGCATCAGATCTCCGCCGGTGCGTATTTCGGACCCGAATCTGACATCCGCGGGCGGCTCCGGAGGCCCGCCCGGGAGGAGTTCGATCAATTTCCTGATTTCACTCAGGGAGATCGGTCCCTTGAGGTAGGACATGACCCACCTGGTTTCGAAAAGCACGGGCTCGTCAAGATGGGCCGACTGCATGAGGAACGTCCTGCCCCGCATGTTTGCCAGCAGCCCGCGGATATTTTCCGGCTTGAACGATCCCGACCCCGCCGCGATGCCGGTCAGCACCTTGTCCTGGTCCTGCCTGGTCTGAAGGCGCCCGATGAACCAGGTGCCGATATTGGCCAGGCCTTTATAGTCCAGATCAACCGGATTCTGGGTCGCCAGCACGATGCCCAGGCCGTAGGCGCGGGCCTGTTTGAGCAGCAGCAGCATCGGCTCCTTGGAAGGCGGGTTGCCGAGGGGGGGGAAATATCCGAAGATTTCATCCATGTAGAGGAGGCATCGGAGGCCGTCCGTTCCCTCCTGTCTGCGCATCCAGCCGATCAGGCGGCCCAGCAGCATGGTGACGAAAAACATCCGCTCCGACTCGCTCAGGTGGGCAATGGAAAATATTGTGATCCGCGGTTTGCCGTCGGCGGTATAAAGCAGGCTGTCGATGCGCAGGGGTTCTCCCTGCACCCAGGCGGTGAAGGAGGGGCTGGCAAGAATGTTGTTCAACTGCATGGCCAGTTCCATTCTTCTGGCCTGGGGGTAGAAGGTTTCCAGGGGGAAGACGCCGATGTGATCAAAAGGCGGGCTGACCACCGAACCGATAAGACTCTGCAGATCAAGGCCGGCCCCGGCGCGCCAGGTATGGAGAATGATTGATGAAAGAAGAATGTGCTCCCGGTTGGTCAGGGGGTCGGCTTCCAGGCCGATGAGGCCGAGAATTGACGATACCGTGGAATGAATGATGCCGGCGGCGGTCGACGTGTCTTCCAGGACTTCGGGGTCGGGCGCCTCAAGACTGTCCAGGACCGACACGGGCCTGCCCGCGGTGCTGCCCGGGGTGAAGAGGGAAAACTCGGCGCTCGATCTGAGCCGCTCGATGCGCTCCCTGTCCTGGTCCCAGGAACGGATGCCTTTATCCCAGGTTTCCGCCGTTTTCCGAGCCAGCTCGTCGAGGGTCATCCCCTTTTGTTCCGCCGCCGACCGTTCCAACCAGGGCTTGAAATCCTCCGGCCGCATCTCCGGAAACGTCAACAGCAGGTTGGCCATGTCCCCTTTCGGATCGATGACCAGGGCGGGAATCCTGTCCATGGCGGCCTCCTCCAGCAGGCCGATGCCGAGCCCGGTCTTGCCGCTCCCCGTCATGCCGAGTATGGCTGCATGGGTGGTCAGGTGCTTATTCTTATAGACAAATGGCACCGGGGATGTTTCACCGGTGGCGGGATCGACCTCCCGGCCCAGGTAGAATAGATCCAGTTTTTCAAATTTTGCTGATCCGGTCATGTTCCCTCCGTCGGCCGCAGTAATTTTATTGAATAGACACCCTGTTTCTGATTGAATAGATGAATCAGGACAGATCATGCCCAGGGAGCAGAGCTACACCCATGAAACACGTCGATGCCATAGCCGAATTCTACCATACCCAGTTACCAGACGCCGAGTTGAAAAACAACATCCTTCAGGCGCCCTGCCCTTTTTGCGCCGCTCAGGCCGCTGGAGGACCCGGACGGCTTGTGGTCGTCCTCAACCCGCAGAGTTTTTTCCACGGCTATTTCCGCTGCCTGAACCGCTGTGTGCCCGGCGGCTTTCCCCTCCATTTCGCCAGACTCAGGGCGTTGAACATGATGACGGTCCCGGGGTACGACCCGGACCGGGAGTACGATTCAGCAAGACTGGAATTTCCGGTCAAGAACATCAACGGCGACATCCGGAACTTCACGAGCCGGATGACCGACGAACAGTACGATGCCTTCCAGCGCTTCGGCGTATCCCGGGAAGTTCTTGCCGAAATGCAAATCGGCTACAACGGCCGCTACCTCGTCTACCCCTACATCGAGGATGACGGCAACTGCTATGTTGCCCGCTGCATCCATCCCGACCGGCCCGAAGACACCTTCTGGTTCGGGGATGAGCAGTTCGCCGCCGGCCGGAACATGGTATTCAACCGCGGGGAGATCGACCGGTGCGAAAACGGCACCCTGATCATCGTTGAAAATGAAAACAATCTCCTGACCCTCAAACAACTCGGTCTGCCCGGCATCGCCGTCCCCTCGGCTTCGAGCCTCGAGCAGCTCGAGGCCGCCGCCCTGCTGTGGCTGAACACCGTATTCCTGTGGATCGACCACAGCAGCGACTCCGAAAGGGCGGCGCGGATTCTGGCGACAAATCTGGGGTTCAAGGCACGGCTGGTCCGCTGGCCGGCGCATACGGAAAAAAATTACTCGCTGGTTCAGCTGGCCGTTGATCAGCAAAAAAACTTTCAGGCCACAGCCTTCCGACTGATCAACGAAGCCAGGGCCTTTTCCCCCTTTTCGTCGGCGGAAAAGGAATTCATCCAGTTTCACGACCGGCTGGCTCATCAATCGGGCGAGGGATACCGGACCATGCTGTCGGGTTTTTCGCTCCTGGACGAGGCCCTTGACGGCATCCACGGCATAAACATTCTCGGCGGCACGCCCAAGAGCGGCAAATCCTGTTTCTTCATCCAGGTGGCAACCGAAATGGCCCGGCGCAAAATCCCGGTCATCTATTATGATTTTGAAAACGGCCGCCAGAAAATCTACCAGCGGACCCTGTGCCGCCTCGCCCGCCTTTCCGCCGAGCAGATCCAGCGGAATATGCTGACTGCCGAAGAAATACAACGACTGCAGGCCGCCAAGGAGGAATTGCGGCTCATGCTCCCCTGGTTCAAGGTCGTCACCGACCGCAAACTGACCCCGCAGCTCATGCGCCGCCATATCGACTTTCTCCGGCACGAAACCAAGAACCACTATACCCTTGTCGTTATCGACAGCCTCCACAAGCTGCCCTTCAAGGATTTTTCGGAGCGAAGGACCGGCATCGATGCCTGGCTCCGGCAGCTTGAGGCCATCCGCGACGAACTGAACGTCTCCTTCCTGGTCATTTCGGAGCTGTCCCGGGGCAAAGACGACATGTATGATCTGCAGCCCCACCTCGGCTCTTTCAAGGGCACGGGAGATATCGAGTATTCAGCGGACAACGCCATGGTCCTGGTCCCGGCCTGGGACCCCTTCGACTCCAACCCGCTCGACCGGCGGTTCAACAGCCTCTGGCTGGTGGCCAGCCGGGAAAACAGCCCCGGCAAAATCGCCGATTACCGGCTTGATTATCCCTACTGGGGGTTTGAAGAAAAAAGAGAGGTTGAAAGCATCTCCCGGACGGTATAGTATGAAAGTTTCTACTTGTGCCGGGCGTTGTCGAAGAAAAGCCCCGCCTGCAAAACCTTAATGCGAGTGCCGTATGGCCAAAAAAACCTTTGAAAGCGCTCTCAGCCGGCTGGAACAGATAACCACGGAACTTGAAGAAGGCAGGCCCAGCCTGGAGCAGAGCCTGAAAAAATTCGACGAGGGGATGGAGCTGGTCAAGTTCTGCAATCGCAAGCTGGAGGAAGCGCGGAAAAAAGTGAACCTGCTGCTCAAACAGGATTCCACCCTGACGACCGTCGCCTTCGACGAGGGAGAGAATGGAAACCAAGACTTACCTGAATGAGCAGAAGGAAAGAGTCGAGGAGGCGCTGTCCAGGTACATGCTCAAGGTTGGCGGGGAATTCGCCGATCACATCGATACCCTGCGCTACAGCCTTTTTGCCGGGGGAAAACGAATCAGACCCATTCTCTGTCTTGCCGGGGCCCGTCTGATCTCCGGCACCGCGGACAATGACGAGGCTGTTCTTCCCATTGCCTGCGCCCTGGAGTGCCTCCACACCTACTCGCTGATTCACGATGATCTGCCGGCCATGGACGATGACGCCCTGCGCCGCGGCAAGCCGACAAACCATGTCGTTTACGGAGAGGCCGCCGCCATCCTTGCCGGCGACGCCCTGCAGTGCTTCGCCTTCGACCTCCTGAGCAACTCCGACCATATCAGAATTCCGCCGCAGGCAATGCTGGAAATAATATCCGTCGTTTCCAGGGCCGCCGGCCCCCTGGGCATGGTCGGAGGCCAGTATCTCGATGTGGTCCACGAAGGCCGGGAGATCTCCTACGACCTGCTGCGGACCATTCACCGCAGCAAAACCGGGAAACTCATCACGGCCTCGGTCCTGGCCGGCGGCATTGCCGGGGGGGCCGACCAACGGCAGAAAAAAAACCTGACCGAATTCGGCAATGCCATAGGTCTGGCCTTCCAGATCGTCGACGATATTCTCAACGTCGAATCGACCACCGAAGCGCTTGGCAAAGCCGCCGGGAGCGACAGCGCGCGCGGCAAGGCCACCTATCCCGCGTTCTTCGGCCTCGAGCAGTCAAAAAAAATGGCGGCGGACGCCGTTGATTCGGCTGTCCGGTCCCTCAATGGCTTTGGCGACGATGCCGCGCCGCTCAGAGCGCTTGCACAGTACATCCTCACACGGACAAAATAGCATGCTCATGATCAACTCCGTCCAGGACCGGCAAGCCCAGTTGCTCGATACCATCAATTCACCGGTCGACCTGCGGCGCCTCGAACCCGAAGTCCTGGATCAACTGGCCGCTGAAATCAGGAACAAAATCATTCAGACGGTTGCCGTGACCGGCGGCCACCTTGCTCCGAGCCTGGGCGTGGTCGAGCTGACCATCGCCCTCCACTATGTCTTCGACACGCCGAACGACAAACTGATCTGGGACGTGGGCCATCAGACCTATACCCACAAGCTCCTGACCGGCAGGCGCGACAAGTTTCATACCCTCCGGCAGTACAAGGGGATCAGCGGCTTCCCCAAACGTTCGGAAAGCCCGTATGACGTGGTGGAAACCGGCCACAGCTCAACCTCCATCTCCTACGGACTGGGCATGAGCGCGGCCAAATGCCTGAAAAAGGACAAGGGACGGGTCATCACCGTCATCGGCGACGGCTCCATGACCGCCGGCCTGGCTTTCGAAGGACTCAATCATGCCGGCCATCTCGACAAAAACCTGATTGTCATCCTCAATGACAATGAGATGTCGATTTCCCCGAATGTCGGCGCCATGTCCAGCTTTCTCAGCCGAAAGCTGACCGGCAAGACAATGAGCGGCCTGCGCCGTCACGTCGAGGAACGGCTGAAATCCCTGTCCTCGGTGGGGGAAAATATTCTCACCGTCCTGCGCAAAAGCGAGGAAAGCCTCAAGGGCTTTTTCACCCCGGGCATGCTCTTCGAAGCGCTCAAGTTTAAATATATCGGCCCCATTCCCGGCCATCAGCTGGAATCATTGATCGAAACCCTGCAAAACGTCCGCGACAACCCCATGGGGCCGGTCCTTGTCCACGTGTTGACCACCAAGGGCAAGGGCTATGAACCGGCGGAAAAAAATCCGGGGGACTATCACGGGGTCGGTCCCTTTGACATCGCCACCGGCAAACCCCTGGCCGCCGACGGCCCGGTTACCTATACCGGGGTTTTCGGCCGGACCATGTGCCGGCTGGGCCGGGAAAACGACCGTTTGATCGCCATAACGGCCGCCATGCCGGCTGGCACGGGCCTGGCCCCGTTCAGCCGGGAATTTCCCGACCGCTTTTTCGATGTCGGCATTGCCGAACAGCACGCCGTCACCTTTGCCGCCGGGCAGGCGATGGAAGGAATGCGACCCGTGGTCGCCATCTACTCAACCTTCATGCAAAGGGCGCTGGACCAGGTCATTCATGATGTCTGCCTGCCCGGCCTGCCGGTTACCTTTGCGCTGGACCGGGGCGGGGTGGTGGGAGATGACGGGCCGACCCATCACGGGGTCTTTGATCTGTCCTTCCTGCGCTTTATTCCCAACCTGGTCGTGATGGCGCCCAAAGACGAAAACGAACTGCAGCATATGCTCCATACCGCCGTCTACCATACCGGCCCCATCGCCCTCCGTTATCCGCGGGGCGCCGGGGAAGGGGTGCAGCTGGACAAAGAGCTGAAAAAGCTGGCCATCGGCAAGGGGGAACTTCTGCGGGAAGGAAGGGACGTGCTGCTGCTGCCGGTGGGCAACAGGGTCTATCCCGCTCTGGCCGCCGCCGAGGGACTCATGAAGCTGGGCATCGAGGCCGCCGTCATCAACCCCCGTTTCGTCAAGCCCCTGGATAATGAATTGATCGGTTTCTGGGCGGAAAAAACCGGGCGGATCGTCACCATTGATGCGAGCGCTTCGTTCGAAACCGTACAGGCGGAGATCCAGCAGGCTCTGGCGAGGACGCTAGATGACCGCGGCTGAGTCTCTCCCCTGGCATGCAGACGCGTGGGCTCGCCTGAGCGAGCGGGTCCGCGCAGAGACGCTGCCGCACGCCTTATTGCTCGCCGGCCTGCCGGGCCTGGGGAAGCGGCGTTTGGCAACCAGTCTGGCGGTGGCGCTGCTCTGTGAACGGCGCACCGACAGTGCCTCTGCCTGCGGCGAATGCCGCTCCTGTCGGCTAGTGGCACAGAGTGCGCACCCGGATTTTTTCGTGGTCGAGCCTGAAGAAGAGCGTAAGCAGATCAGGATTGATCAGGTGCGGGCGCTGATTGAGCGGTTGTCGCTGCGGAGCCAGTATGGCCGCTACCGTATCGGCTTGATTGCGCCGGCCGATCGCATGAACACGGCTGCGGCCAACGCGCTGCTGAAGACGCTGGAGGAGCCGCCGAGTGGGGCGGTACTGCTGCTGACTGCCGCTCGTCCGGCGCGGCTGCCAGCGACCGTGCGTAGCCGCTGCCAGCAACTGGCGCTGCAGCCGCCGTCGGAGCCGGTGGCGCAAGAATGGCTGCGAGCGCAGGGCGTGTCTGGGGCGCAGGAGGCGCTCGGTCTAGCCCTGGGGGCACCGCTACGGGCGATTGAGCTGCATCAGTCCGGTGCCGTGGAGCGCTGGCGGAAGATGCTCTCGACCATGGAGCAGTTGCGGGCGGAGCGTATCGGGGTCGTGGCAGCGGCGGCGGAATGGCGAGAAACCGGTGCCGAGGCAATTCCGATGCTGCTGGCGATCTGCGCCGATTTAGCGCGGTTGGCGGCCGGCGGCACGGTGCGCTACGGTGACCCAGGTCGCTTGCGCCCGCTGGTCGTCGGGTTAGACTTGCTGAGGCTGCACGACTACGTAGAACAACTCTTAGAACAGCGCCGCTACCTCGACCACTCGCTGAATGAGCAACTGCTGCTGGAAAGCGTTTTTGCCGGGTGGCTGGCGGCCGCAGGCAAGGCCCGACCGACAGGTGCACAAGCATGAAAGACGCTCCCAAGGCAGCGGGTGCCCGGCAGGGCATTCTGTCATTGACCATCCAGGATAAAAACGCCCTGTATGCAGCCTATATGTCGTTCCTCAAGAACGGCGGGCTGTTTATTCCGACGACCAATCAGTACTCGCTGGGCGATGAAGTATTCATCCTGCTCAGCCTGATGGATGACAATGAGAAGATACCCGTGGTTGGCCGGGTGGCCTGGATTACCCCCAAAGGCGCCCAGGGGAACCGTACCGCCGGTATTGGCCTGCAATTCGCCGACAAGGACAGCGGCGTCGCCCGCACCAAGATTGAGGCCCGCTTGGCCGGAGCGCTGGAGTCGGATCGTCCGACCCATACCATGTAACTCTGTTCACAACCGTATTTAGCCAGTCATGTTGGTAGATTCGCATTGCCATCTGCAGATGCTCGATCCGGCGGAGCCGACCGAGGCCTTTCTCGCCCGAGCGGGCGAGGCTGGTGTTGGGCACGTGCTCACAGTCGCCGTCAGCTTGGCCGATAGCGCACGGACGCTGGCGCTGGCCGCCCGCTTTCCGCAGGTCAGCGCCAGCGTCGGCGCGCATCCCAGCGATGACGGTCCCGAGCCCACCGCCGCCGAGCTGGTGCGGTTGGCGCAATCGGAGCATGCGGTCGCGATTGGCGAGACCGGGCTGGACTACCACTACAACAAAGGCGACCTGGAGTGGCAGCGGGATCGTTTTCGCCAGCACATCCGTGCCGCGCGCGAGGTCAACAAGCCGCTGATCGTTCATACCCGCGATGCGCGGGAAGACACCGTCCGTATCCTGCGGGAGGAAAAAGCCGGCGAGGCTGGCGGTGGCAATGCGGGGTTTGTGCTTGGCGTTCATGTCAGGCCTCCTGTTTCGCGTGCCACTCGGCGCTGATGGGTTGGTGGTCAAAGGGGCGTTCGCCCACGGGCACCGCGTAGCCCACCCGCTTCTTCATCAAGGCCCCCACCGGGCACGAGGCGGTGACGCGGTCGGCCACGCGCAGGCCGGTGGCCGCCAGGGCCTCGCCGTTGACCTGCAGCCGTTTCTGGTAGCCGCGCCCGACGAACTGGAACACGTTTTTGTTGTCCAGCTCCTGCGACACCCGGACGCAGCGCCCGCACAGAATGCAGCGGTTGTGGTCGAGGTACACGTCCGGATGCGACAGGTCAATGGGCCGGTTCGGGTTCAA
>JALHJD010000053.1:13765-15967 GCA_022837185.1 Desulfobacteraceae bacterium | reverse complement strand
AATATTCTTTTGGGCCCCTGGCTGAAAAATGACCGCCAGGAATTCTGCAAGAAACTGGCCGACGGCCAGTTCATTCTTGTCCCCTCTCCACCCGGCCCGGACAGCATTGCCGTCATCGCTCCGGAAGTCCTGAAGCTGACCAACGCGCTGCCCGATCATGCCGCCCATACGCTCACCGGCACCGTCATCGGCATCTACCTGGACAGGCACTCCAGCGAGCCGCGCATCCACGTCGTCTGCGGCGACCACCGCCTGGTCGCCAACGTGCCGGACTTGAACTTCAACGGGAAAGCCCTGCTTCCCGGCCAGACCGTCACCCTCCATTACCTCCTCGAGAATATTACCTGGCTGATGAAATAAGCCGGCCGGCGTTTCCCCGCCCCGCCTGATCACCACCACTGAAAAAAACCGCAGCCGCTGCAAATAATTTTCTCTCCGGCATCCCTTCTCTGCTATAATCTGCTCAATATTGGAAACCACTCTTTCCGCTGCAACCGTCCACACCCAGACAAGAGGTCCGCCATGACGATTTTTTTCTTCTCACTCCTTGCCCTCGCTGTTGCCCTCATCGCCGTCTACAACAAACTGATCCGGCTCCGCAACATGAAGGATGAGGGATGGAGCGGCATCGACGTCCAGCTCAAGCGGCGCTCGGACCTCATTCCCAACCTGCTCGAATCGGTCAAGGGGTACATGGGCCATGAGCGCGGCGTGCTGGAAGAAATCACCGAACTGCGCACCCGCTCCATGAACGCGGGCAGCATCGGTGACAAGATCGCCGCCGAATCGGCCCTGACGCAGACCCTGGGCAGGCTGTTCGCCGTGGCCGAAAACTATCCCGACCTGAAGGCCAGCCAGAACTTCATGGATCTGCAGGCCAAACTGGCTGAAATTGAGGACCAGATCCAGATGGCCCGGCGCTACTACAACGGCACGGTCCGCAACCTCAACGTCGGCATCGAGACCTTCCCCAATTCCATTGTCGCCAAGTATTTCAATTTTCAAAAAGGCGAATTCTTCGAAATCGAAGACGAAGGCGACCGGGCTGTGCCCAGGGTCAATTTTCAGCCCTGATCAGGACCCATGCGCATTTTTGCCTCGATTTCCGGGACAGTCCTGTGTCTCGTCGTTTTCCTGCTGTCCCCGGCCGCGCCGCTCAGTGCTCAGGAACGCATAACAGACTTTGACAGCAGGATATATGTCGACCGAAGCGGTGACCTGACCGTCACCGAAACAATTACCGCCATCGCCCAGGGCGACCGGATAAAAAGGGGCATATACCGGGAATTTCCCACCAACTATCGGAACCGGGCCGGCGCGCGGGTCAGGGTCGGCTTCCAGATCCTGGAGGTGACGCGGGACGGACGGGCGGAACCGTACCACACGGAACAGGCGGGCAACGGCGTCAGGCTGTATATCGGCGACACGGATGTTTTTCTCGATCCCGGCTCCTACACGTACGCCATCACCTACCAGACCGACCGGCAGATAGGTTTTTTTGCCGACTACGACGAACTCTATTGGAACGTCACCGGCAACGACTGGGAATTTCCCATTGATACGGCGGCGGCGACCATCATCCTGCCTGAGGGAGCAACGATCCTGCAAACCAGCACCTATACCGGCAGAATGGGCTCCACGGCCTCGAACGCGCAAATCACGGAGCAGACCGACCATTCCATCACCTTCCGGACCACCGCCCCTCTCGGTCCGGGCGAGGGGTTGACCGTGGCCGTCGCCTGGCCCAAGGGAATTGTCCCCGAACCGACCAGGCAGGAGGAAACCTCGTATTTCCTCCGGGACAACCTCACTCTGCTGGCTGGTTCCGCCGGCCTGTGCATCCTGTTCTTTTACTACCTGGCCGTCTGGTCCAGGGTGGGAAAAGATCCCGAGCCCGGGACCATCATTCCCCGTTTCGAGCCGCCGGAGGGCTTTACCCCCGGCGCCGCGCGCTTTGTCATGAAAATGGGTTTCGACGACAAGACGTTCACCGCCGCCCTGGTCAACATGGCGGTCAAAAAGTATCTCATCATTGATGACGACGGAAAGACGTTCACCCTGTCGAAAGCAATCAAGGCAAACCCCGACGTGCTGACCCGGGGGGAAAAAAAAACCGCCCAGGCTCTCTTTGCCGGCCGGGACCTGGTGGAACTCAAACAGCAGAACCACCGGACCATCAGGGAGGCGATGCAGGCCCTGGAG
>JALHJD010000053.1:0-13727 GCA_022837185.1 Desulfobacteraceae bacterium | reverse complement strand
GATCTGGCTGTCGCTGTGGTCCATGGGCTGCGCCACCCTGCTGTATTCACTCTATAAAGCCTGGAAGGCCGCCCTTTCCGGCCGGGCGAAGATTACCGACAAGGGCGGGGCGCTGTTCCTCTCCATCTTTTCCCTGCCCTTCCTGGGCGGATGGCTGCTCGGTTTCGTTGTCATGGCCGGCGCCATCTCGCTGGTCAATATAATCGTGCTGCTGGTCCTCCTCGCCGTCAACATCGTCTTTTTCCTCCTGCTCAGGGCGCCCACCATTCACGGCCGGAACGTCATGGATCAACTCGAGGGCCTGAAGCTCTACCTGTCCGTCGCCGAAAAGGACCGGTTGAACATCCTCAATCCCCCGGAAAAGACCCCTTGATGTCGAGCAGCAATGGACCGAGCAGTTCAGCTCCGTGTTCGCGCAAATGGCACAGGAAGGAAGGTATGAACCAACCTGGTACAACAGCCGGCGGCCGTTCTCCTCCCGTGCGCTGGCCTCGAGCCTGGGATCTTCCCTTGCATCCGCCGTTTCCTCTTCCTCCACCGCGCCGGGATCCAGGTCCGGCAGCAGGGGGGGCGGGTCATCAGGCGGCGGAGGGGGCGGAGGAGGGGGTGGAGGCTGGTGACGGCCTTCGGGAATCCAACCGCAAAGGCAGGCACATCCTGGTGGCACGCCGGGCGGTATTCGGGACAAGGGTTTTCCATCCCGGCAGAATCTTCAGATCGTAACGGGACGTTTCCATGGCGGAACTTCGACCCCTGAAAGGGAACCTGTATCTGTTTCTGGCCGCCTTTGCCTGGGGGACGACCTTCGTCGTCCAGCGGACAGCCATGGACCATCTGGGACCGTTCACCTACAGCGGTTTCCGTTTTCTCCTCGGCGCCCTTTTTCTGCTGCCCTTCGCCCTGTTCCGCTACCGGAAAAGGGGGGCGGTCATCCTCCGCACCCCCGGAACAACAGGCAAATGGCTCCCTCTGGGCGCCAGCCTGTTGACGGGCATACTGGTCTTCCTGGGCATCAATCTCCAGCAGATCGGGCTGATTTCCTCCACCGCCGGCAAGGGCGGTTTCATCACCGGCCTCTACGTGATCATTGTGCCCGTGCTGGCCTCCCTGTTCGGCTACCGGGCCGGGACCGGGGTCTGGGCGGGCGCCCTGCTGGCGATCATCGGCCTGTATCTCCTCAGCGCCACCCAGGGGTTTGCGCTGGCGCCCGGGGACGGCTGGATTCTGGCCTGCGCCTTTGTCTGGGCACTGCAGGTCTTGTCCATGGGCTGGCTGTCCCCCAGGATCGACTCCTTCATACTGGCCTTCGGCCAGGCCCTTGTCTGCGCCCTGTTGAGCATATGCGCGGGCCTCCTCACCGAGCACATCAGCCTCGCGGCGATTTCGGCAACTGCTTTTGACCTGGTGTACGGCGGCATCGTTTCGGTCGGGCTCGGCTTTACGTTCCAGGTGGCCGGGCAAAAACACGCCCAGGCCTCGCATGCCGCGATCATCATGCAGTTCGAGGCTGTTTTCGCGGTGGCGGCCGGCTGGTTTTTTCTCGGCGAAACATTAGGCGTCCGGGCGATTCTCGGCTGCGGTTTCATGCTGGCCGGCATGCTGATCTCACAATTGCTCACTCCCCGGCCCCGCTGAACAGGCAGCGGATACCACGGCCGCCGCTTCCCTCCATTCGGCGTTCCACCGGGACACACAGGGACATGAACCGGAATACCGCCTCCGGTCGCCCGGGAAAAGCATACGGCATGTACAGTGCATGGCAATTACTATTTCATAGGACATCACTCTCATGCTATAATTATTTGTATCTGAGCTTTTCGTACGGAATCACTCAACTTCTCACTGGAGGAAAACTGATGAGGAAAACGATACTGACGCTGGTCTTCGGAATGCTGATGTGTGCAACCGCCCTGGCGGAAAACCGGGAGATCGTTTTTGCCACCGATGCGACCTGGCCTCCCATGGAGTTTGTTGACGCCGATAAACAGATCGTCGGCTATGCCATCGACTTCATGAAAGCCGCCGGCCAGGAGGCGGGCTTTACCCCGGTATTCAAAGCGGTTGCCTGGGACGGCATCTTCGCCGGCCTTGACTCCGACAAATACGACGCCATCTGCTCGTCGGTATCCATCACCGAAGAGCGCAAAAAGGTCATGGATTTTTCCGAGCCCTATTTCAAGGTCCGGCAGGCCCTGGTTGTGCCCATCGACAGCACCGCCAAGAGCCTGGAGGACCTGAAAGGAAAAAAAGTGGGGTCGCAGATCAGCACCACGGGCACCTTTGCCGTCAAGGCTGTTGACGGCATCGTTTCCAAGACATATGACGAGGTCGGCCTGGCCATCGAGGACCTGTTCAACGGGCGGATCGATGCGGTTGTCTGCGATGATCCGGTGGCCGCCAACTATGCCCTGGCCAATGCAAAATACAAGACCAGATTAAAAATCGCCGCAGTCATCGAAACCGGGGAAATCGAGTATTACGGCATCGCCGTCAAAAAAGGCAACACCGAGGTGCTGGACCTGGTCAACAAGGGCATCCAGGCGGTCAAGGACAAGGGGCTGGACAAGGAGTTCCAGAAAAAATGGATCGGTCAATAAGCCCTGCCTATGGCTGAAAAACCCGTCATCATCGAGGTGGGGGATGGAGCGGCCATCCCCCGCAGCAAGGACAGGGGACTGGTTTCCGCCTGGTGGATTGCCTTTGTCGGCGCCGTTTCCGCGCTCATCCTCCTGCTGGTCCTGAAGCCGGACCCGTACCTGCGACTGATCAGATTTCTCCCGGACGGCATTATCGTCACCTTTCAGGTCACTTTCGCCTCCATCGGGCTGGCCATCATCATCGGTCTCTTTACCGGACTCGGCCGCCTCTCCCGCAACCGGCTCATCAACCTGGCCGCCTCCACCTATGTGGAGGTGGTGCGGGGCATCCCCCTCCTGGTCCAGCTCTTTTACATTTACTACGCCCTGGGCCGCTTTGTCCGGGTCCCGGACATGGCGGCTGCCATCATCGCCATGAGCGTCTGCTACGGCGCCTACATGGGGGAAGTCTTCCGGGCCGGCATCTCGTCCATTTCCCACGGCCAGACCGAAGCGTCCCTGTCGCTCGGCTTCAACCGCGCCCAGACCATGTTCTACGTTATCCTGCCCCAGGCCTGGCGCACAATCCTGCCGCCGGTGGGCAACGAATTCATCGCCCTGCTCAAGGACACCTCCCTGGTTTCAATCCTGGCCGTTTCCGATCTCCTCCGCCGGGGGCGGGAATTCGCCTCGGAAAGCTTTCTCTACTTTGAGACCTACACCATGGTGGCCATCATCTACCTGATCATCACCCTCATCCTGTCCAAGCTGGTCAGCATCATGGAGGAGCGCCTGAGCCGTCATGAACGCCGCTGAGCCGATCATAACCATCCGCTCCATCTGCAAATATTTCGGCGCCATGAAGGCTCTGGACGACGTCTCCCTGGATGTCTATCCCGGCGAAAAGGTGGTGATCATCGGTCCCAGCGGTTCGGGAAAAAGCACCCTGCTGCGGGCCATCAACCGCCTGGAAGCCATTGACGCCGGCACCATCATCGTTGACGGCATGAACCTGTACGACAGCGCCAGCGACATCAACAGGATCCGCATGGAACTGGGCATGGTATTCCAGAGCTTCAACCTGTTCCCCCACAGGACGGTCCTCCACAACCTGACCCTGGCGCCCGTCAAGCTCAAGAAAATCTCCCGGCAGCAGGCGGAGAAAACAGCCATGGACCTGCTGGAAAAAGTGGGCATCAGCGACAAGGCCGACAGTTATCCGGCCCAGCTCTCGGGCGGCCAGCAGCAGCGGGTGGCCATTGCCCGGGCCCTGGCCATGGGTTCCAAGATCATGCTGTTCGACGAACCCACTTCAGCCCTCGACCCGGAAATGATCGGCGAGGTGCTGGATGTCATGACCCGGCTGGCCCGCGAGGGCATGACCATGGTGGTGGTCACCCACGAGATGGGTTTTGCCCGGGAAGCCGCCGACCGGGTGGTGTTCATGGACCAGGGCCGCATTCTCGAAACCGGCACCCCGCAACATTTCTTTGAAAATCCCGAACACCCCAGGCTGCAGAAATTTCTATCGCAGATCCTGTGATCCACACACATCTAAATTCCCTCACTATCAAAATCACCCGCGTTCCAAGAAGCTTGCACTGCAATTTTTCCGAGCATATCGGACACCTTCCGGCGTCGTCGGACATTTGAATGTGATCTGCAGTCGGAAACAGCCCCTGTTTGCAGCCCCCTGGTACCGGCTGGATCAGGCGCGTTTCTCGTGATCCGCCCTAAGACCGCTCTGGCCGCATGGGAGAAAAATTCAGCCAGCACATCGTCATTCAGGCACATGATTTGCTTATACTATAATGGCTCTAATCAATTACTATTCCAGGGAGTAATGACTATGAATGCAAAGAAAATGACATTTGCCCTTGCCGGTTTGCTCATTGCCGGTGCCTTTCTGGCCGGTAATGCATTCGCTGACTGGGCCGCATGCACCCCCAAACAGATCGGACCCTATGGTTCCTTTGTCCGCCTGCAGGTCATCAATTGCAACGTTAATCCCGCCGGTGCCAAGAACGGCTGGATGACCCTCAGCAACACCGGAACCGACCAGATGATGGCCACAATCCTGACGGCCATGTCCCTGAAGAAACCCATCGCCATTGAGTATGGCGTTGCCGGCACCGATGCCCAGGGGTACCATATCGCCAGCGCGGTTATTTTCAACAACCAGTAGCCGGTCAACGAACAACGCCGGAATCATTCCCAGAGCCGTCCCGCTGCTTGGCATTGATCTGCGGGACGGCTTTATGATCCTGGCCGCTTGGCTTTATCATGGCCATGATGCCGGGGGCTTGTGTTGGCATGAATCGGATTTGGGTCATCGAAAGGGGCTCGCAGCGGTCATTCCCTGCCCATACTGATCACTGCGCTGTGCAGCTCACGGACCCACCAGGTAATTTCCTCACCAGGACGCAGCCTGGAAGCGGGAAACAAGGGCGGTAAGAAGAAGACAGGGCCAAACAAAGACCGACCCCTTTCCATTTCAGTTGAGGAGATCCAGCGCGGCAACGGCATGCCAGGTGGCGTCGAGAAATGGCGCGGCCCGGAGACCGCGGCCGAACCCCCCGGAGGCGGTCTGACATGAGGTGACAAAACGGCGGGCCTTTTCCGGATCGGCCGGCTCCGCTCCCAGAACCTTGAGCGCCCGCAGGCCGTAATGGCAGTTCTCGATAAATGACGTGGTGCCGGGGAAGAATCCGAAACCGCCGTCACCGTTCTGGGAGGCCCGGAACCAGGCAATCAGCTTCGGCGCGGCCTGCGGCAGGCTGTTCCGGAACAGCCGTTGCAGATACATGTGCATCCAGGCCTCGTCAACGCCGCGCCAGTCACGGTCCAGGACAGCGGCGGGGCGGAATTCCCCGGCCAATATCACCGTTTTTCTTCCCAGCACTTCCACAGGAATCCTGGCCCAATAGTACCAGTCTTCCAGGCAATCGGCGGTGCGCATCCCGGCGATAACGTTCGATTCGACTGCATCCGCCTCCAATCCCAGCCCGGCGGCGCGGCAGCACCACACCATCTGGAATGTGGTCGCGGCCCCGACGGACAAGGACCGTCGGCAGCGGTCCAGGTAGGATCGGAGCTGCGCATCCGTGGCCGGGTCAAGCTCCCTGCTGCCAGCCGCGCCGTGCCGGCGGGCAAGGTCGAGGACATGCAGGGCATGGTAGGTGTCCTGGATGGTGGCCGGCAGCCTCGGGGTGGCCCCGAATCCGCCGGTCTCCTTCCGCCGCGCCAGGACAAATGGCACTGCCGCCGTCAATATGTCCCTAAGGTTTTCACCCCTGTTCATGCCGGCACCTTTGTCAGATACCCCGCAAAGACCTTACGACTGGCAGATGCGGTGCTGGGGCTGAATTCCCCCTTGGGGCTCAGCAATGGGTCATTCTTTTTCCAATCGTACTCTGCTTCACTTGAGATAACCCTGGCGGCAGTGAAACCGTCGATGACAGCCTCCACGAGACTCTCTCCTGCTGTGGAAATTAAGAGTAAGAGGGGATATATACCCTCAGACGTTGAGTCGTTTTGATTTCAGTGCATACGCTGCGGCGATGCCGAGAAGGAAGCCGGCCGCCAGATTCGAAGCCAGAGTGATGCCCACGATCAGGATCGGGACGAACAACTCTTTGCGCGTCTTCATGTCCAGAAGGGTCAGGCTTAACTGCGCCCCAGCGAAAACCAGGAGAACCCCCAGGGCGGACATGGGCAGCAGGTAGATGACCCCCATGAGGTGTTCGCCCAGCAAAAGCGCCAGAAGGATAAAAATGGCCCCGATCATCAGATTGGACCCCCCGGTGCGGGCGCCGAAACAGTAGCGGGAGGCCAGCCCCCCGGCGCCGTGGCACATGGGCATCCCCCCCACCAGGAAGCTCATCAGATTGGCCAGTGCCATGCTGATGCACAGCGCCCTGTACGTCACCCTTCCTCCTTCTTGGGGAAAATACTGGCGCGACAGGTCGGCATTGGCTATGACTGCATTGCCCAGGGTCATCGGTACCTGGGGCAAAACCAGTACCAGCAGAGCAAAGGAGAAATCGCCGGTCGATGGAAGGCCGTATGGCAGCAATTCCGGGAGGTACAAACCGAGTCGCAGTTGGCGCAACCCCTCTCCTGTTCCCAGCAAAATACCCGCCACGATACCAGCGCCGACAACGACAATGGCCGCCGGCAATCGCCTGTTGTTCAGGAGTATGAGGGTGAGCACGCCTAAAATTGTCCCGACTGCCAGGCCAAGGGGGACAGGCCCCAGACTCTGGAGGGTCAGGTACGGTTCCGCCGCCCCACGCAACTCCTGAATCTTCGAGGTGCCCAGCACCAACTTTACCCCCTGGGTAACCAACAGGACACCGGTGGACAGCTGGACCCCGCGGACAACCGGTTTTGGGATATATCGGCCGATCAGGGTGATGACCCCGGTCCCGCCGATGATCAACAGAACCAGAAAAATCCATAAACTTGAGGCCTGAATCTGGCTGGCGGTGATGCCGGTGGCAATGGCATAGCCACTGATGACCTTCATCGGCTCAACGGGGCTGGTTACCCTGAAATAGAGACCGGCAAAAACGTAATACAGACCGACGGCAAGGAACAGGGCCAACGGGCTGAGACCATTGATCAGGATCATGCCGATGGCCAGGGGCAAAATGGTTCCCAGATCTCCGAGAGAACCGGCAAATTCCATACGGTTGAAGCGATAGGCCGCGTGGCTGGCTGATTGGCGCTCAGTCAGTTCCTGTTTCCCATCCATAGTCATCCCCAAAATATTCTTTTCGCGTCCGTTTTTCCCTGCTGCCTTGCTGCTGTTCTTCTTGACGAACAGACATGATTATTTTATTTATCGTGACATTATTGACAATCCATAAAGATGTCAAACGAAATTAAGAAAATGCTGCAAGATTCGTAACCGGTTGAGGGATCATGAAAACAGGAAAACAAGTCAAGAAATCGGGCATTGGCCCCCTGCCACTGTCGATGGGGGAACGGAGCAGTCACGGCCGGATCATATCCGCACCGGATCGGGACAAATTCTTGGACCCGGTCCAACTCCATCAAATGGAGCGTTCCTTCCGCCAATGGTCTGAGGCGGCATCGCGCGCCGACGTGCGCGCGGCCCGTCGCCGCATCCTCCTCATTTTCCTGCTCATTCGTTACACGGGGGCAAAGCTGAACGAGGTGTTGCGCCTCGATCCGGGACGGGACATCGATTTTGCAAATCATTTCATCATCTTCGGCCGCAGGCTGGATGATCCGGGCCGCGCCCCGCGTAAAGTGCAGATTTCCGAATCCTTCAGCCGGGAACTCAGGGAGCTCATGAATGATCCTGACCAAAGACGGAAAACGCTCAGCGTCGACCCGGGATTTATCCGGCGCAAATTCTACGAACGGGCCGCTGCCTGTGGAATACCGAAACACCTTGGAGCGCCGGAAGTCCTTCGCCGGTCGCGCGGGGTTGAATTGATGCAGAACAACATGCCTCTGCCTGCCGTCCAGATTCTTCTGGGTCATTCCACTCCCAACCTGACCACATCCCATCTTTCCTTTTCCGAAGAGGACATCCAGCACGTTACGAGGTTGTTCATGGAAAAAGAGTCCGCCCGCCGAACCAGTGCCCGCAATTCGTTTTACGGCAAGATCCACACCATGCAGAAGGGGGACATCCAGACCCGAGTCAAGTTGGTCACCATGGGCGGACAACAGATTACGACGATCATCACCAACGACAGCATGAAGAAGCTGAACCTGAAAAGAGGCCAACTGATCACCGCCGAGGTCAAGGCACCCTGGGTCATAGTGCAAAAAGGAGGCGATGACCGCAGGTCCAGCGCGGACAATATGTTCAAGGGCGTTGTTGACACAATCACCAGGGGCGAACTCAATACTGAATATATCGTGCGGATTGCGGACGGCACCGAGGTGTGTTCGATTGTCACAACGGAAAGCTCGCGGCGCCTCGATTTGGCGGAGGGTGATGAAGCATGGGTGCTGTTCAACAGTTATTCGGTCGTTCTGCTCTCGGAATAACAGGCATGCCGCAATCCATGGCAAGGAATCGAGCTGATTTCCCTCCTTTGGGCGCCACTTGGCGCCGGCCGGGCACCCTGACATGCAACGGCAAAAATCCATGAACAGCCTGACCCGGAGCCCAAGAACATAATGGCACCGGGGCAGGCGAAGGGTTGGATTGCGCGGGGAAGGAGGCTCATGGGGAGATTGCCCGCGGTACTCTTACCCTGCTGGGCGAACATCTCCGCCCGCTTTCTCCATGAAGGGGTGGGCTGGTTAGCCGATGTTTCTCATAATTTCAGCCTCTTAATCAACCGCGATCATCACGCTTGAAGCCTTGACCATTGCATAGGCTTCCTTGCCGACCTCCAGTCCCAGCCTTTTCACCGAATTGATGGTGATGATCGAGACAATCTTCTGGCCGCCCGTCAATTCGAGTTCGATTTCGGCATTCACCGCACCCGGCGTGATCTTGACAACCTTTCCCTTCAACAAATTTCTGGCACTCAATTTCATGGCATTCTCCTTTTGCAGTGAGAAATCAACAAAGGACATTACCTGCCGGCAATATCCCGACATCAATCCCGTGCAACCGAACGCGGAAACGTCCTGGCCGGCTCGGACCGTTGGTCCACCGGGCGGCTGAGGAGCCTCCATTTTTTTTGAACACTCTTCAGTCCAGGTGCGGAGGTGCGGCAGGGCATGAGTTATTCATCGTCTGCTGTCTTCTTCGGTCCTTCAGTCCGATACTTCCGGACAAAGTCGAGCAATTTTGCCGCCTGATTCTCCATGAATCGAACCCAGAGATCCAGCACCTCCCGGCCTTCCTCGGTTATCGTATAGATCCGTTTTGCCGCTCCGCTTTCCGGGGTTTCCCATTCCGACCGGACCAGATTGTCCTCCTCCATTTGCCGCAGATGCCGGTAAATCATTCCCGGCGGCGCAGCCCCTTCGATGAATCCGTACTGTTGAATCACGTTGATCAACTCATAGCCGTACGAAGGCCCTGCATATAATCCCAGGAGGATCGATGCCTGGATATACCGTTCCTGCCGCCCTGACCCAGGCATATTCTTTTCTTCCATAAATACCTCGTTGACATATATCCTTTAAGGATATATAATATTTTCAGAAATGGAATGCACCCGCCAAATGCATTCAAGCCAATTCAACCTCGGAGGCACATCATGAGCAAGATATTTGTTCGGGAAAGAAGGAAAATCGGGCAAGGCGAAAAAAAACCGCGGTTTCGAGTTGTCGGAGTAATCGGAGGCGATCTGAAAGTGTATGCGGATCATATGCGGAAAAACGAGCTTGAAGCAATCGCGGCTGAAACCGGCGCTCAGGTCATTTATCTGCCCGCCCACGGTACCGGCAAAAAGGACGGGTCCAGAGGCTGAACCTACGGCAGTATCTTCTCTGAAGATACTGCCGTTTCTTTTTGCTTACTTGTGGATTACGGTCCCGACCTGTTTCCCTTCAAGGGCCTGACGGATCAATTCCGGCCGGTTGAGGGCATCGATGATCTGAAGTTCTTTCAAACACTTGGCCTGTTTCAGCATCTTGAGTATCGGCCGCTCGATGATCAGGTCGTCAAGGTCCAGCGCCATCAGTTCGTCCACGGAAATTCTGTTGAAAAATTGCAATTCAGCTTTCTTGCCCGCCTTCTTGGGATCCTTTTCATAGAGGCCGGTTTCATCTTTGAGATAAATCAGACTCCTTGCACCGATATTCTCGGCCAGAAGAAACGCGCCGCAGTCGGTCCGATGCGGGGGTATGGAACCGAACTCCGCCGGGTGCTCAAAGAACCCGTACGGCGGGATACCGTAGGTGATGGGCAGATATCCCTGTCGGCAGAACATCGTCAACTGCTCCAGATTGTCACCATGACCTATTTTCACCCCGCCGTGTTTGGCCAGGAGCACCGAGAGCATTTCAGCGTTCTGCCAGGACACCTTGTCTCCCAGTTTCGAAAGAACGCCGGTGGGCATGCCAAGGTCGACCCCGATGTTGTAGACATGCCGGGCCCGAGTGCCGCCGCCGGTCATGATGAGAAGTTTATACTCGTCCTTGAGCTGTATCAGTTCGTCAACGATGGGAAGGATGGCCTTCGCCCCCCTGTCCATGATGCTCTGGCCGCCTATTTTCAGCACGTTGATATCCGGATGCATCCTGAAATACTCACAGGCTTCGGTGGTTTTCAGGAACTCCTTGCTGACGAGCGATTCCCCCATCATCGGTGAGTCGATATGCAGCCTGCCCTTGCCCTCTTCCTCTTTAATCAGTTTTGCCATATTTCCTCCTGGAGCCGGGAATAATGTCCTTTCAATGAATTCTGCCTGCTACATTGCGGGCGCATGGTCTCCATTATATTCGATTCCAGGACGAATTCCAGGGTTTTCTCCCGAACGAATCGCGCGCCATTCCGGGGCGCTAATAGGTTTTTGCTTCCTGACTGGTCAACGTTCGGTACCTTGCCTGCCCTTTTCCGCCAACGCCATTGCAGTCGCGTGCCAGGATAACCGGCCGGCCGTTTTTCCGGACAGCCTTTGTTTTTTCGGATGCGATCATCAGCGGCTCACCGGGGTCGAGTACGTCACCCGCTACGGTAATGATCTGGCCGTCAAAACCGAGAGTTTTGAGCAAGCCCGCGGGGACAACATCACCCGCCTTGCCGAAATCATACCATCCCCGATATCGACCATCATTGCCGGCAAGACAAAGCCCCATGCCGGCTACTGCCCCGATTACCCCCAGCCCCGTTCCGCCATGCTCGGAAAGATGGATTCCTGTTTTTTCAGCAATGTTGTAAGCGTCGGCCTTGAAAACGATCTCCGATTTGGCCTTGATTCCGAATTCGATCAACAGGGACCTATCCAGCTCGCTGCCCAGTTCCGCTACGCAAAGGCCGGGATCAGAGCCATGGGCAGCCTGTTTTTCCAAAAAACCGCCAAGATAAGCAACAAGATCCTCCTTTCCGGCATCGAACAGGTCCACTTGCACACACATGGCGCTGTTATGCGATGTAAACGGAATAGCATCGTGCACGTATAACTGATGCCTTGAAACAGGGGAACTGACCCCCCAACCGGTATCTTGTAAAATTCCGCACAGCTCCTGAACAAGCTTTCCGGTTCCCGATGTTCCGGGCATATCGGTA
Organism: Desulfobacteraceae bacterium; assembly: GCA_022837185.1. Classification (GTDB taxonomy): domain Bacteria; phylum Desulfobacterota; class Desulfobulbia; order Desulfobulbales; family Desulfobulbaceae; genus UBA10518. The sequence goes on along the minus strand of JALHJD010000053.1, from coordinate 1,979 downwards.
TCATCTACAGCAACTAAATACTTCATCGCCTTCCTCCTTGACCTCGAAACGATGGTGTCCGCACAACCACAGGGGTGATTCAATACTGCTCCGAGGCGGCGATTTCGGTCAGAACGGCAATTTCACGAACCTGCCAGTACAGCCTTTTCTGACTCTCGCAAACGGTGAGCCAGTCATCGCTTGCAACCGAGCCGTCAGCAACGCAGCCGTCCATTCTTTGCATGATGACATTGCTCATCTTATTCAAGGCGGCCTTGTACGCGCCCTTTTGCGCAAGCTTCAGCGCGATTGCAGCCTGTTCCTCCAGTTTCAGCTTGAATACTTCGTTTTTAAAGGCTTCGTCCTCCAGCACCCGGACATCTGCAATCAGTTCGTCCAGTTTTTCCAGGACGTTGGGAATGGGGTCGATGGCGCCGTACACCATGATCCTGTTCTCATCGACGAAGTCCCAGCCGGCCTCCAGAATGTCGATGTCCGTCGTCCCTTCGGGCAGCGGCTCGACCTTGACCATGGTCACGGTTCGGCTGGAATATCCGGCATTATGATCCGCCGTGTTATCAAAGGGCCAGATGACATCCTGCACGCCGGAAGTTGATCTCTGGTCCGGCGGACCGGGGATTTTCTGGGGCGGCACCACCCTGAACGGGCCTTCCCCGTCAAGTTTGTTGTCCGTGCCCAGTTGGCCGGTATCCAGATAGTCACCGTCTCTCGTGACAGCCAGGATCATTCTGAGGCCATTGATGTTTACAATTGCGTCGCCGTGCGCGCGGCCGGCATTGGATGTTGCACTGTAATCGCACCAACCGTACAGAGGATTCAGGGAGATGTCCGCTTCCGCATCATAATAGTAGGGTGCCGGAGGATAGGATCCAGAGACATGGTACAGAAGAGGGTCGGGATCGGGCGTGAGCGGATGGTACTGGGCCCAACCGTCGGCCGCATAGACCTGAATGCCGGTCGCATTGTCCAGAATCCCGGCATTCTGGAGCAGGGTCTCCATCGGCACACCGGTGTACTCGGCATAGAAGTCGTCGGACTTGTGGGTATTCATCAGCATGAATTGGATGTGCTGAGGCAGGGTTTCAAGTAGTTCCCTGGTATAGATGCGGTAGGGTGCCGGTACTTTGGTGGGATCATCGTTGCTATCGCCGGGATACCTGATGGCGGCGATCTCGTCAATGTTGACAAACCCGTCCCCGTCGGAGTCTATCTGTTCTATAACGGCAACGGCGCCCACGTTGCGTCCGGCATCCCTGAAGTCCCTGCCATACTGGTTCATGGTTTCATCGATTTCGCCGCTGGCATCATATCCATATGTGTAATGGCACCACTGGCAGCTGCCGAGAACAACCCAAACACCCTTTGCATTCTGGTACTGTCCGCCGCTGTGACAGAGAGTGCAACTGTCAAGTTTGGTCCCGGCCATCTCGGGATAAACAGCGAGAAAGCTGTCGGAATCAAATTCCCCCATGTGGTGATAGGCCGCACAGGCCGTACCGGAAAGCGCCAGGATGAATAGCATGGCCAAACCTGCCTGCATCATTTTCATTTTTTCCTCCTTGTAAAAAATAAACAGGGCGATACGAAGCAAAAACCTGCATCGCCCCTGGACAACGGGAAGCGATTTCATCAGAACTTCACATTCACATCCATCTGGAGGACATTCTGCGATATGTCGCCCTCGATTTCTTCGGTGGCATAGTAATCAACCGTCAGGTCGACATATTTGTTGAGACCGAAGATGAAAATGCCCTCATGCCCTTTCGCGTTGGTTGCTCCGCCGAAGAAGGCTGAATCGGGAAAGATGTCGAGCCAGGAGTCCGTTTCGATATGCCGGTAGGAATACTTCACCTGCCATTGGCCGAAAGCTGCGACCTTCTTGTGACCGAACTTCAGCCCGGCGAGATATCCTTCATTTTCGTCATCCGGATCCGGATTATTGATATACTCACCGAAGAATGCAAAATACGGCAGGAAAC
>JALHJD010000373.1 GCA_022837185.1 Desulfobacteraceae bacterium | reverse complement strand
CCGGGCTTCCAGGGCTTCGAGGTATTTTTTCAGGTCCGCGTCGCTTGCCTCGAGCCACTCCCGGATGTCTTCCATCGTCATGTGCAGTCCCGGATTGACCCGGTAATTTTCGGCCAGAACCGCAAGGACATCCGCTTCGCTGCGGGCGGCAACCCGCGCCGGCGGCTTCCCGACCGGCAGGGGAACCTTGAGGTCCGGATCGATCATCCGCTGCGGGGCTTTCAAATCGTCCTTCATCCGTTTGGTGCCCTGGCGATAGATGAGCAGCTTCAGCACTTCCGAGGTTCCGGCCGCAATCTGTGTCAGCTTGGCGTCCTGCATGATGCGCTGCACGGGGTAAATTTTCAGCGCGCCGTTGCCGCCCATGCACTGGATGGCTTCCAGGGCCGTTTCCATGAGCGAATCCGCCGCGAAGAGCTTGGAGACGGCTGCTTCCACCGGAATTTCGCGTCCCAGGTCGATGCAGTGGCAGGAATAGTACATCATCACCCGGCTTAAGTAGAGCTTCGAAATCATCTCCGCGAGTTTGAACTGGTTCGTGGCGATATCGCCGGTGGGACGGCCGAACTGCAAACGTCTTTCCAGATGCTGCTTGGCGTAGCGGATGCACTCGCGCATCAGGCCCAGAATCGGCGCGGCGTTCAAAATCCTTTCAACGTTGAGGCCGCCCATCATGATCTTCCATCCGTCGCCTTCGTTTCCCAGGCGGTTGAATGCCGGAATCCTGGCCTGATCAAAGGTCAGGTTGCCGTTGTAATTGCCGAACATGCCGATCATGTCGTTGACCTTCTCGACATGGAAGCCGGGCGCGCCTTTTTCCACGACAAAAGCGCTCAGGTGCCGGTAAGCCGCCCGGTCTTCCGGCTTCCCGCTGGTCCGGAAATAGCACAGATAGAGATCGGCGGCCGCCGCGGTCGTTTGAAACCGCTTTTTCCCGTTGATGATATAGTCGTCGCCGGCGCGCACGGCCGTCGACTCGATGGAGGCGATATCGGAGCCCGCGTAGGGCTCCGTCATGGTGATGCAGCCCAACAGCTCTCCTTTGGCCATGGCGGGCAGCCACTTTTGTTTTTGCTCCTCGCTGCCGTTGTGCAGAAGCTGCGTCGCGCTTCCGAACATGGTTGTGCCCAGGGGGCCGACCACGCCGGCGCGGGCGGCTTCCTCGTTCAGAATCGCCGCGCCCGTCACGCCCCAGTCTTCAAAATGTCCGCCGTATTTTTCCGGGACCAGCGCGCCGAACCAGTCCCGGCCGGCCATCAGCCTTGTCGCCTCGCGCGCCAATTCATTTTTGGCGATGCTGCGCATGCCGACCGGCATCAGGACTTCGTCCACAAATTTCGCGGCCTCCTCGGCCAGCCTGATCTGCGCTTCATTCCACCACGGAAAAGTATCCATATTTCTTCCTTTCTGTTGTCTGTTCTGGGGTGCTGCCGTCTTTGCGCATAGCACACCCGGCGGGGCCGGTCAAAGGGGGAAGCGGCATGCCGCGCCTTTTCGTTCCCGGTTCTTTCGCGCCGCACCGCGCGCAGCCATAAAATATGATCTGGACAGATGGCCCCCGAATATGCTTTTTCTGCCTTCTGAAGGCGTCATCGACTAAGATTTGAGGGTGGTTTGAAATGGAGCACAGCGATTTTGCATCCGTGGTCTTTGCGGGCGGCGGGTCGCGCTGCGCCTGGCAGGTCGGTTTTTGGGAAGAGCTTTCGCCTTTTTTGAAAAACGGACCGCGGGCGGTCGGCGCCGTGAGCGCCGGAGCGGCGATGGCCTGCTTTGTCTTTGCCGGCAGAGCGCCCGAGGCCATGGATTATTTTCAGAAGATCACGGCGAAGAATCCGAAAAACTTTTATCCGGAAAACCTGTTCAAAGGCGTTCCCCTGTTTC
>JALHJD010000052.1:13482-14134 GCA_022837185.1 Desulfobacteraceae bacterium | reverse complement strand
TAATTTCCCTTGGGTAAACCCCCGGCTCTGCCGGGGGACTCCCAAAGTTTGACAGTTCCGGAAAAATAAAGAAGCCTCCAGTCTTGTGAACCGCTCAAAGTTGCACAAGAAGGAGGCTTCGATGAAAGATACAGAAAGTTTATGCCATACGAAATGGGAATGCAAGTACCATGTAGTATGGATACCGAAATACCGAAGGAAGGTGCTGTACGGTCAACTGCGAAAGCACCTTGGCGAATATTTACACGAGTTATGCCGGCAGAAGGAGGCCAAGATACTGGAAGGGCACCTGCAGCAAGACCACGTTCATGTGTTGATATCGATACCACCGAAGTATTCCGTATCACAGGTGATCGGTTTTATAAAAGGGAAGAGCGCGATCCATATAGCGCGAACGTATTTTGGTCAGAAGAAAAACTTCAATGGGATGCATTTCTGGGCTCGTGGCTATTTTGTTTCGACAGTTGGAGCCGATGAGGAGGCAGTCCGAGCTTACATTCAGCAACAAGAGAAGGAAGATAAGCGCATCGATCAACTGACATTGTTTGGCGATAAGTAGACCACCTTGAGGTGGTCAGAGAATTTTTTGAATAATACCGCTTTGAGCGGTTCACATAAACAAAGCCTCCGGCTCTGCCGGAGGTGACTCACT
>JALHJD010000052.1:0-13461 GCA_022837185.1 Desulfobacteraceae bacterium | reverse complement strand
TTTCAGTTGCCGATCCGGGCAGGAATGGCACCTGGAGTGCCGGCGGGGGAGCGTGCAGGACCAAGCGTCTGCAGTCATCAGCATTTCAGAAGTCAGATGCCAGAGGACAGAAGACAGAATGAGTTTGCAGCTGCGCTGTCGGTTTGGCCCCCCCCCTCATCCCATGGCTTCCGGCCACCCGGAGGGAGAATGGGTTTGACAGCATCCATCCCGCCGGGGCGAGAAGCGGACGAAGCGAGACTGCGGGAAGGTGCCTCCCCGTGGGGGGTGGATGAAGGAGGCTGCGCCGGGAAGCGACAGCCATCGGGCGGCGGCAGCGCAGGCTGGAGTGAGCCGGCGAACTTCCAACGCAAAGTGATTCATCGTTATATCATTCAAGAGATCGCTTGCACGACTGAGGACAATGACGGACAAACAATCGGAAGTAATCGCGATCATACCGGCCAGGTATCATTCCAACCGGTTTGAGGGCAAGCCGCTGGCCCGGATCATGGGCAAGTCCATGATCCAACATGTCGTGGAGCGGGCCCTGCTGGTTCCGCTGCTGTCGCGGGTTGTCGTTGCCACCGACGATGAACGCATCGCCGAAGAGGTCAGGTCGTTCGGCGGCGAGGTGGTCATGACCAGGGCGGACCACGCCTCGGGCACGGACCGACTGGCCGAGGCCGCCGGCTTGCTGGATATTTCCGAGCACGACATCGTCGTCAATATTCAGGGCGATCAGCCCCTTTTTCCGGCCCGGGTTGTGGAAGAGGTAGTGGGGCCGATGCTGGCCGATCCGGCGCTCCCCATGTCCACGCTCATCTACAAAATTGTCCGCCCGGACGAAATCAATGACCCGAACCACGTCAAGACCGTTTTCGACCGCCACGGCAACGCGCTGTATTTTTCCCGGGCCTCCATTCCTTTCCAGCGCAATCCCGACGAAGCGGGCAGGCCGACATATTACAAGCACCTGGGGTTTTATGCCTATCGGAAGGGATTTCTGCTGACCTTTGTCGCCCTGCCCGAGGGAGAATGGGAGCGGTTCGAGAAACTGGAGCAATTGCGGGCGCTTGAATACGGATATACAATCAGGGTCGTTCTGACCGAACATGATTCCATCGAGGTCGACACCCCGAAAGATATTGAACGGGTAGAGGAATTGCTGAAACAACAATAATGAGGTTGCCATGAAAAAGAAAATAACAATTATCGGGGCCGGCAACGTCGGCGCCACCGCCGCTCACTGGGCCATGGCCAGATGCCTCGGGGATGTCGTTCTGCTCGACGTCATGGAGGGCATCCCCCAGGGCAAGGCGCTTGATCTCTGGCAGTCCGGCCCCCTGGATAATTTCAGCGGGAAGATCATCGGTTCGAATGACTATGCGGATACCGCCGACTCCGATGTCGTGATCATCACCGCCGGACTGGCCCGGAAGCCGGGAATGTCCCGCGATGATCTGCTGGCCAAAAATGTTGCCATCGTCAAGTCATGCGCCGAATCGGCCATCAAGTATTCCCCCAACTGCTTCATGATCGTGGTCACCAATCCCATCGACGCCATGGTCTATACCGCCTTCAAGGTCAGCGGCCTGCCCCGCCACCGCATCGTCGGCATGGCCGGCGTTCTTGATTCGGCCCGCTACCGCACCTTCCTGGCCGACGCCATCGGCGTGGCCCCCCAGGACGTCAGCGCCATGGTCATGGGGATTCACGGGGACAATATGCTTCCCCTCGTCCGCCTTGCCAACGTGGCGGGTGTACCGGTCACCGAGCTGCTTCCCCCTGAAAAAATCGCAGAAATAGTCAAGCGGACCCAGATGGGCGGCATGGAAATCATCAACCAGCTGAAAACCGGCAGCGCCTTTTATACACCGGGTCTGGCCGCAATTGAAATGGCCGAGGCGGTTATCAGGGATTCCAGGCGGGTCCTGCCCTGTGCCGCCTACCTGGACGGTGAATTCGGCATTAGGGGATATTTCCTCGGCGTTCCCGTCGTTCTCTGCGCCAGGGGCATTGAACGCATAGTGGAATTCAGCCTGATGGAGGAGGAACAGCGGGCGCTCAACGAGTCGGTCCAGGCCGTGGCCAAACAGGTAGAGGCAACGGGGCTGTAATCTTTTCGCAGATGGAATCCAATCCGGGCGAACTGACGCTGCAGGAGTGTCTTGAGATCCTGACCAGGTCGGATCTGTCCCCGCTGGACCTTCTGCCCGAGGGGAGCCTGGCGGAAAAGATGATCGGCCTGGTCCTGTCCGGTCCTCCCCCCGGAACCGGCGGCCGGCTCGCCGTGCTGTTCCAGGAAACCCTGTGCCGCTTCCGGGAGTGTGACACCGGCCATCTCAAGGTGGTGACCCTGGGGGGCGGGACGGGCCTGTCGAATATCGTCGGCGGCGATTCACGGCGGTTGGATTGGGTGGAAGATCCCTTCATCGGCTTGAAGGAGATTTTTCCCGGCGCCGTGAGCATTGTCTGCGCCACCGATGACGGCGGTTCGACCGGGGAGCTGCTCAAGGAGCTTCCCCTGATCGCACTGGGCGACCTGCGCCATGTCCTGCTCTCATCCATTCGCAGGGAAGGCCTGCGCTCCCTCTACCATGCTGATGAAGGCGGGGCCTTTCGAATCGCCGGCCGCCTGCACGCCATCTTCAACCACCGTTTTGACACCAGGCCGCCGTCGCCGGACAAGCTCTGCGCCGAGGCGGGCCTGGACGAGCCCGAGATGCCTGCTGAACTGACGGCCTATCTCCGGGGGCTTGTCAACCGCCTGTTCACTGACGAGAGGCTGCACAGGACCATCGACCATCCCCAATGCCTGGGCAACCTGCTGCTGGCCGCGGCGGTTTTTGCCCGCCTGGATCACGGGAAGCCCCGTTTCGAACCGGACAGCGACCCGCAGATGCTCTACAAGGCAACCATGGAAGGACTGTCGGAACTGGCGGAACGCATAGGCGCCGGAAAAAAGACCGTGCTGCCCTGCACCACCGTTCCGGCCCAGCTCCAGGTTCTCTACTCCAACGGCGTCCTGGTGACCGGCGAATACAAATCGAGCCAGGCTCGCCGCGGCTACCCGGTGGATCGGGTCATGGTAAATTTCTTCCAGGACCCCTTTCTGCCGGCCCAAGTGGAAGAGGCCGTAGGCGGGGCGGACATCATCGTCTTCGCTCCGGGCAGCCTCTATTCCTCCATTATCCCGATTCTCCAGGTACCGGGCATCGCCGACCTCATCCGCCGCAACAGGCGGGCCATGAAAATCCTGGTGTCAAACATCTGGGTGCAGAAAGGCGAAACCGACGCCGCCCATGACGCCCCGGAGCGCAAATTCCACATCTCGGACCTGGTTCGGGCATACAACCGCAACATACCGGGGGGAGTCAATGATCTGTTCTCCCATATTCTGACCCTCGGCATGGGGGAGATACCCGGTTCGGTCCTGCAGAATTACGCCCTGGAGGAGAAAGAGCCGATCTATCTTGACCGGCAGCGTCTGCGGGAAATAGGGTTCGAACCCGTTGAAGCCGGCATCTTCTCCCTGGACCTGCTGCGCCGACGGCATGTCATCCAGCATGATCCCGCGGCTCTGGCCCTGGCTGTCCGCACTCTCTGGTGCCTGCGGAAACTCGGGCTGCAGATGGACGACAGTGAGCATTGCGCCCTTTCGGCCGTTCCTTTTCTCGTGCCCCGGCCCAGGGAATCCTTTTCCCATCCATGTCGGCGCTTTCAGGCCCTGCACAAGTGGCTTGGGCGAATCCAATTTCTGTTCGGCGCCAACGGAGCCGGGTCGCGGCAAACCATGGCCCCCGCCGGCCGTCTTGCCTTGCAGCGGAGCATTGCCGACATACTCTGGCGCCACTCCGACATCCTGGCCGATCACCTGCGATTCACGGACGGGATTATCCTGATTCAATCCAGTCAATGGGTACGATGCCAGCAGTGGGACAACATATTTTCATTTTATGAACCGGCTGAGCGCATGATTTTCATCCGCGACGACCAGGCGGCAAATCCGGCCCGCCTCGAGATGGCCTTTCTCGTGGCCCTCGGTCAATCTCTCCTGGGCAACTATGCGAAAACCAAGACCATGGGCGAACTCCGGGAAAACGGGGAGAAAATCGGCCGGGCATTTCATCTCACCCTGCAAGCCGAGCAGGAATGGCAATGCTACTTCAGCCGGGCCGAAGTCGACGCCTACCTGCGGTTGGCCCGCATGCGCCCTTCAGCGGGCGAACCGGGAAGATATACCCGGCTGATCAACAGCGATGAGGGGTTTACGCCGCCGGGACTTCTTTTCGGGTTGTTTTATGCCTGGTACCTGGACAACAGGTTCGCCACCCATATAGAATATAAAATGTCCATTATCCGCCATCCGGTATCGGATCTGATCCCTGAGCAGATCAGAATAGCCGGACGCCGCAGGGGACTCATAGACTTTTTTCGGGAAAACGTCTTCAGGCACCGTCCGGTTCAGGCATAAGAAAACGGAATCATGCCCAGCACCAAATCGAGAACCATTCTTGCCGTTCTGGTCGTCATTATCGCGGTGTCGGCCTGCCACCTGTTTTTTTATGTCCGGCAGCAGCATGAAAACCAGCAGTTGCTCGTCGAAGCAAGAAAGGAGTTGGTCACCACCCTTGTCGCCGCCTTCACCGACGAGCTCGACCGGCAATACAGCAGCCGCATCCGCAGCTTTGCGCTCAATCGCGGCGAAATCATGCGGCACCTGGCGGATCGGGACCGGCAAGGCCTTTATGCGGCCACCCTGCCTGTGTACAGGGTCCTGAAAGAGGAAAACCGGTATTTTGACCGGATCACCTACATCCTGCCGGACAATTCGGTTTTTCTCGAAATGCGGGGTGCGGCGGAGGGCGACGCCTGGGGCGCCCCACCGGGACAGGCCGGAAACGAGGCCGGTCCGGCCGGCAACGGCTTCATTTATGAGGAAGGGGATGTCCTCTACATCGTTGCCCATCCCGTTTACCATCGGGAGAGGTTTGTCGGACGGGTGCTGTTCGGAATAAAGGCGGAATCCGTTGTCGAGGAGGTCAAAAAAAACCTCGGCATGCATACCGCCCTTGCGGTGCGGCCGGAAATCATCCAGGAAAGCGGCAATGACCAGCCCCGGAAAGGAGCGGGCGGATATTACCTTTATGATTTCGGCGATTCCTTTTTCGCCGACAGGAGGTTGCCGCTCGGTCCAGGCGGGCAGGTGCAGCTGCTCAACCAGGATCAGACCATCCACGTGGTTTTCCCTTCCTATTTTATCCGCGGGGCGGAGGGTGATGAAATTGGGTTCATTTATCAGGCCGTTGACGTGACGCCCATCATGTCTTCCTACCGACAGAATATTGTCCGCCTGACCTTGATTACGTTGACAATCATAGCCGCCGCCGCCCTTATTCTGTACCGCTCCTTCAACACCATATACGACCGCATGGTCGGGCTGTACGGCGCGCTGGAAGAGAAAAACAGGGAGCTGGACAGGGCCGGTCGGCGTCTCGAACAGGAGGTCGCGGAACGGACCGCGGAACTGGCCGAGACCAACAGGCGGCTCAATGAAGAGATGGAGCGCCGCAAGGACGCCACCCTGAGCCTGGCCAGGTCCGTGGAGGAATGGCAGATCACCTTTGACGCCATCAAAGACCCGGTGACCATTCTCGACAAGGACCTGACGGTGGTGATCGCCAACAAAGCGGCCCAGGAAATGCTCAGCCGCGGCAACCGGGAGCTGGTCGGGCGGACCTGTCATGAACTGTTTGCCGATTCGCCGGACAGATGTGCTTCCTGTCCGGCAAACTCGCTGGGCAGGGGGAGAACTCAGGAATACGAAATTGAGCACAAGGCCATCGGCAAAACCCTGCTGATCTGCTGCGCCCCGATATGTGAAGGAGGCGAGACGATCGGTTATGTCCATACGGCCAAGGACGTCACCGAGGAAAAAAATCTCAAGAGACAGCTGTTCCAGGTCCAGAAAATGGAGGCGATTGCCACCCTTGCCGGCGGCATCGCGCATGATTTCAACAATATCCTCGGCGCCATCCTCGGCAACGCCGATCTGCTGCTTTTCCGTCTTGCCGGAAAAGGAGGAAAGGACGACGAGCAGAGTGATTCAATCACCATTAAGGATGTCGAGGGGCATGTGCAGGCAATAAAAAAAGCGGGAAACCGGGCCAAGGACCTGGTCAGCCAGATTCTGGCCTTCAGCCGCCAGGGAAAGTCCAGGCGGCAGAATGCCGTCATTGCTCCGGTGATCAAGGAAGGGGTGAAACTGCTGCGGGCGACGCTGCCGGCGAACATCGAGATCAGGGAAGACCTGGCGCCGGACACCGGCCAGGTGTATGCCGATCTTTCCCAGGTGCATCAGGTATTCATGAATCTCTGCACCAACGCCGCCCAGGCCATGGCGGAAAAGGGAGGCCTCCTGACCGTTACGCTGCGGGATCATGTGGCGAAGCCCTCCGATTGCCATTTGCATCCCGACCTCAAGCCGGGGCGCCGGTACGCTGCCCTGGAGGTCAAAGATACCGGACACGGCATGAGTCAGGAAATAATGGAACGGATTTTTGATCCATTTTTCACCACCAGGGACGTCGGCGTAGGCACCGGCATGGGCCTGGCGGTCATTCACGGCATCATCACCGCCCATGACGGAGTGCTCGACGTCAAGTCCGAGGTGGGATCCGGGTCCGTATTCACCGTGTTTTTTCCCTGCATCGATGAGAAAATGAACGGCAGGGAGGACGTGCTTATCCAGGGCATGCCCCACGGAAAGGAACGGATACTGTTTATCGACGACGAGGTGGATATCGTCAGGATGATCTCCCGCATGCTGGAATATCTGGGCTACACCGTGTATTCTTCAACCAGCGCCGAAGGGGCCCTGGCCATGCTCAGGGACAACCCGGGGATCGACCTGGTCATCACCGATTACTCCATGCCCGGGATTTCCGGCATTGAAATGGCCAAGGAAATTGGTAGAATGCGACCGGGCCTTCCCGTTATGCTTTGCTCCGGTTTCAGCGAATCGGTTGTCAACGACGGAGAAGCACCCCGCAACATTCGCAAGTTCATGTCCAAGCCCATCGACATGAAGGAATTGGCCGTTGCCATACGCGAAATCATGTCGGTTTCAGATGGAAAACACGATGCGGATCCTGATTATTGATGATGATGAACAGATTCGGCTCCTTCTCCAGCAGACGATGGATTGGGCCGGGTTTGATGTGGCCGTGGCGGAAAACGGCAAGATTGCCATGCGGCTGCAGCGGGAGCATCCCGCCAACCTGGTGATAACCGATCTGATCATGCCCGAGCAGGAGGGGCTGGAGACCATCTCCAGCTTGAAAAGGGAGTATCCGGGAATAAAAATCATCGCCATTTCCGGGGGCGGCCGGATCGGCCCGGAGGCTTATTTGCCGGCGGCACGTGAACTGGGTGCTGACAGGGTCTTCAGCAAACCCTTCGATATTCAGGAGGTTGTCGACGCGGTTCGGGAACTGCTCAAAACCGCTCCAGGTCAGGACGAATGAACTGCCCCCGCACCTTGTCCTGTTTCCACCCCGCCCGTTCAGGCATTGACCGGAGCAACCATCCCGGCAGACCAGTTGCATGTATCTTGCCCGCACCATAATCCGCCGCCGCCTGCATTTCATCATCCGGGAATCCTACCCGGAGGGAGGGTGCTATCGCAGCCGGGACCTGCTTGACCTGGGACCGGATCCCCACCGCTATATCACCTACACGAGGGGGGGCAATTTCGCTCTTGATGAATGGATTGCCGACAGCCTCAGGAAAAAGGGGGCGGCCCCGGACCCGTTCGAACTGGAAAAACTGTTTATTCCCTACCTGGATCCGGTGGTCCGGCAGCGGGCGGAGATGTATGCCGACCGGCAGGCCGGCAGGACATGGAAACCGATTTCCGCCCTGATGCGCCGGAAGATCCTGCATTCCACCCATGAGTTCGACCGGCGGCGCATCCACTACCTCCGTTTCGGGGCGCTGGACCAGCGGCGCCTGGACCGGCCGGCGGCCATGTACCGCGTACTGCTTGATAAGTCCCGGGACGAGATTGAACAGTATTTCCTGCACGGGGAACGGATTCTGCGGCCGAGGGAATACAAAAGCTATGTCTATGCCATATTCGATCTGCAGCGCTTTTTTACCGAAAGCTATGCCTATACCATGCCGGAGGCCCTCGACGAGGAAAAGCTCGACCGCCACTTCCTTGAGCAGGTCTGCAAGCTGGACCGCGACAGCGGGTTCTGGGAGGGTATGGAGCGCGATGACCGGCTCCCCCTGTATCTGGTTCGCTACGTGATCATGTATTTTGACTACGTTTTTCCCGCCGGCAGGGGCATGGAGGAGTACTTCAGAAGCTTCATGGATTCCCACCGCCGTTATGCCCCTCCCCGGGCCGCGGACAGAGTATCGCTGTCCGAAGCCGCCACGATATTCGGCATCAGCCGCGGTGAGCTTGCCTCGCTCACCCGGCTTCAGTTCAAGAGACTGTTCAGGAAAAAGGCCAGGGAAATGCATCCGGACAAGGGCGGAAGCCATGAAAAATTCATCGAACTGGCCAATGCCTATCACGAAATATTGCGCACCAAGAAGGGGAAATCTTGACTTCCTCTTCGGGGCCGCAGATTCTTTCCGCCTCCGGCCGGCGGCGCTTCAGCCAGGTTTCCGGGCTGATCCGTCCCAGTTTCAGCCGCTACAGGAACAGGCTGCTCCTGGGGTTTGCCGCCCTCGTCGGGGTTGACTTCCTGCAGTTGATTATTCCGCGGCTGCTGAAAATTGCGGTCGACGGACTGGCCGCCGGCCGGGCCACCGAGCGGACACTGCTCCTCATCGGGTTTTTCATTCTTCTGACGGCCGTTATCGCGGCGTTCCTGCGATTCTGCTGGCGCTACCTGATTGTCGGTTTCTCCCGCCTGCTCGAGCGCGACATCCGCAACAGGATATATGCCCATGTCCTGACCATGGACCGGCCGTTCCTGGAAAAACACACCACCGGCGACATCATGGCCCATGTCAGCAATGACCTGCAGGCGGTGCAGATGGCCTGCGGAATAGGCCTGGTTTCGGCTTTTGACGCCCTGGTCATGTCCACCGCGGCAATCTGCTTCATGCTCTATATCGACGTTGAACTGACCCTGCTGGCGCTGCTGCCCATGCCGCTGCTTGCCGTTTCCACCAGGATACTGACCAGCCGTCTCCATCACCGGTTCAACCTGGTGCAGGAACAGTTTGGCCTGCTCACCGAATTTGTCCGCAGCGCGCTGGTTTCCATCCGCCTGATCAAAGCCTATACCATGGAGAGGCTCCAGAAGAGGGATTTTGAGAACCTGGGATGGAAGTTCGTCCGCTCCAACATCCAGGTCGCTTATGTCCAGGGGCTGCTGTTCCCTCTGGCGACCCTGGTCGGCCACCTCGGCATGCTCATGGTATTGTACTTCGGCGGTCGATTCGCCATTGAAGGAAAAATATCCCTGGGTGATTTTGTCGCCTTTGTCACCTATCTGTCCATGCTGGTCTGGCCGATGATGGCCATCGGCTGGGTGGCCAGCCTGGCCCAGAGAGGGCTGACGTCCCTGAACCGGATCCAGACCCTTCTCTCCACGGTGCCGCTGCTCAGGGACGCACCGGATAGGGGCGGAAACGCGGCTCCGGGCGAGCCGTCATTCCATCTGCGCAACCTTACCTTCACCTACCCCAACGGTACGCATCCGGTGCTGCGGAACATCTCCCTGGAGCTGCATCAGGGAGTGCACGGCATTACGGGCAGGACCGGCAGCGGCAAATCGACCCTCTGCAAGCTCCTGGCCAGGTTGTATCCCGTGGCCGACGGGACCCTGTTTTTCGGCGGCCGGGACGTCAACACCCTGCCGTTGCGAACCGTTCGCGACTGCATAGGCTACGTGGGACAGGAGGCCTTCCTCTTTTCGGCCACGGTCAGGGAGAATATCGCTTTTGCCCGGCCCGAGGCGGAATTCGGGGAAATCGTTGCGGCGGCCCGGGCCGCCGCCATTCATGATGATATCGTTTCCTTCCCGCTTGGATATGAGACCGTGGTCGGCGAACGCGGGGTAACCCTTTCCGGGGGCCAGCGCCAGCGGGTGGCGCTGGCCAGGGCCCTGCTCAGCGACCGCCCGGTCCTCATCATCGATGACGCCCTGTCCGCCCTTGACGTGGAAACCGAGGACGAAGTACTCCGGTCCATCACCGGAGCCGGGCGGGGCAGACTGGTCCTGCTGGTGTCCCAGCGGATAAAACTCCTCTCCGGGACCGATGGGGTCATAATTCTGGAAAAGGGAGAAATCGTGGACCGCGGGGTGCATACTGAACTCCTCGACAGAAATGATTTCTATCAGATCATGTATGCGAAGCAGTCCAGGGAAAACGCCGGGAAGGAAGAGGTCGCGGCGCCGGCAATGACGGCGGGGGGCATGCGGGGCGGGGAAGAGGATGCGTGATTTCGGTTATGTCGAGGAGGGATGGTCCGGGTCCCTCAAGGAACGTCATATCTGGCGGCGGGTCATCGGCTACAGCTCCGGCCATATCCTGAAGTTTGTTCTTGCCGTGCTCCTGGCGCTGCTGGTCACGGCCGCCACCCTGGCCCTGCCCCGCTTGATGCAGACAGGGATCGACAACTATATCACCGTTCAGGATATGGCGATGGAACAGCGCTTCGAAGGGCTGGGGATCGTGGCCCTGCTGTACGCCGCCATGGTGGCCACGGTTTTTCTGGCCGGTTTTCTCCAGGTTGTCGTGCTGGAACGGTTGGGCCAGTCCATCATGCAGACCATCCGCTGCGACCTGTTTTCCCACCTGCTGCGCCTTGATCTGTCCTTTTTCAACAAACACGCCGTCGGCCGGCTGGTCACCAGGCTGACCAACGATGTCCAGAATATGTACGAGATGTTCACCTCGGTCATGGTGACCCTGTTCAACGATTTTCTCAAGCTGTTCGGCATCCTGGTCATCCTGTTTCTCATGAATTTCCGGCTCGCCCTGCTGATGTCGCTGTTCGTGCCGGCGGCAATTGTCATAACCGTCATCTTTTCCCGCCTGGCCCGGGAACAATTCAGGGCGATCCGGCGCCAGCTTGCCAGGCTGAACGGTTTCCTGCAGGAATCGATCTCCGGCCTGACCGTCATCCAGCTGTTCGAACGCCAGCAGGGAAGTTATCGCAAGTACGAGCAGCTCAGCGACGAATACCTCAACCGGACCCTGGCCCAGATCAAGCTGTTCGGCACCTTCATGCCCCTCACCGAACTGATGAGTTCGGTTGCGGTGGCCCTGATCATCTGGTACGGCGGCGGAGAAATCATCCGCCGGGAGCTGACCCTGGGCGAACTGGTGGCCTTCCTCTCCTATATGCGGCTGTTTTTCCAGCCCATGCGGGAACTCTCCCAGAAATATTCCATCGTCCAGTCAGCGCTGGCCTCGGCGGAGCGGATATTCGACCTTCTCGATACCAGGGAGGAAATCCGGCAGCCCGCTCTTCCGGCGACTCCCCGCGAAAGCCGGGGGGCCATCGTCTTTGACCGGGTCGGTTTCGGTTATGACCGGGAGGATCCGGTCATCAGCAACGTCTCCCTCACCATCAGGCCGGGGGAAACGGTGGCGGTGGTCGGTTCGACCGGGGCGGGAAAAAGCACGCTGATCAACCTGCTGCTGCGTTTTTATGATCCGCAGCAGGGCAGGATCCTGCTCGACGGCATCGACCTGCGTGCATATGACCTGCAGGACCTGCGGACCAGGGTCGGGGTGATCATGCAGGAGGTGTTTATTCTGCCGGATACGCTTTTTGCCAACATCGTTCTCGACACCGGCACGGACCGGGCCCGGGTCGTCGAGATCATTGAGAACACGGGCATGGAGGATTTTGTCGCCGGCCTGCCGGACGGGCTTGACACCCTGATCGGGGAAGGGAGCCTGGAGTTGTCGGCCGGCGAAAAACAACTTCTCGCCTTTGCCAGGGTTCTGTGCCGGGACCCGGTTGTCCTGGTCCTGGACGAGGCGACCGCCTCGGTCGACACCGCCACCGAAAACATCCTGGAGCTGGCCATTGCAGCCAGTTTTGAAAACCGTACTTCCCTGGTCATCGCCCATCGGCTGTCAACCGTCCGCCGGGCCCACAGGATTGTGGTCATGGACAGGGGCAGGATACGGGAGCAGGGCACCCATGCCGAATTGATGGCCCGGGGAGGGCTGTACAGCACCCTGGTCGGGCTTGACCTGCAGGCCGGGGAAACGGCGGTGCCGGAAGTTGTGGAGCGCGGCGGCCGGTAAATCCACAGTTCACGGCCCCACCGTGAATGTTCCCGGCCGGGGGGCGCCGGCCGTCCGCGAGATCCGGGCCGGCCGGTCCTTACCGGCCGAGGGGCCGGGTCTGCTGCACCTTCTTCGGCATGGCGGCCCGGAGGTTGTCGGCCTGCGGGTTGGCGACCGCCTGGTTGATGAGAATATCGGCCAGCATCACATCCTTGCCGTAGTAAGTGGAATTCCATTCATACCGGGGGGCGATCACCGCCCCTTCCACGGAAATTCCCCCATACACTCCCCTGGAGCGGCCATAGGCGAGAATATCGACAAGCTGGGCCTTGGCCGTGGCGCCGACGGGGCCGGCGGCAAGCGCTATGTCCCCGCCCAGCTTGAATCCCGTGGACAGCATGGCCTGCATGCCCCTGGGGGTCATGATCATCAGGATGATTTCGGAAACATCGGCCCCTATCTGCAGGCCGAAGGAAACCGAGCCCATGGTATAGAAGGCCGGCGAACTCCAGGCGCCGGTTTCCTCATCCTGGGCCAGCAGGACCCCGCTGCCCCCGGACCCGCCGACGAAAAACCCGCCCCGCAGCATCTGGGGGACGATCAATATCCCCTGGGCATTGCCGACGTTGGCACGAAACCAGTCCATAGTGGGATCGACCATGAAGCTCTTGAAGACGGCTTCGCTCTTGATAACCAGCTCCTCCGGCCTGGAAAAATCCTGGGCGTGCGCGGCCGCCGCCGTTGCAGTCATTGCCAGCAGAGCGGCCAGAAGAACAAGGGGGTGCAAACAGTGTTTTTTCATGATCCGCATGTGAACCCTCCCGATTGTGCAAACGGTGTTTCCTTTTTTTTCAATGTATCGCATAGTCCCGGATTGTACAAGGAACAGGAACAGGCGCGCGTGACAGTGCGGCTACGGCACGACCGGGGAAAGGCGGAAAAGGGGCGTTCAGGCCGGTCGCTGGAGGACACAGCCGTTCTCGCCCCCTTTTCGGAGGGAGGGCCCGGGCGTGCCCGAACAGGCAGACCCGGGGGAAAAGTGGGGATCAGTCGACTGGAAAGAAGTGTTCCTTTTCCGCTCCGCATTTGGGGCAGACCCAGTCATCGGGCAGGTCCTGAAAAGCAGTGCCGGGCTCGATGCCGTTTTCCAGGTCGCCCTCGGCCGGATCGTAGATGTAGCCGCAGGGGCATTCGAACTTCTGCATG
>JALHJD010000372.1 GCA_022837185.1 Desulfobacteraceae bacterium | reverse complement strand
GATCGATCACGGCGTCGTTGAGCATCTTCTGGGCCGCCGGATTAACAAAACTGATCCGCCTGTGCTCGTTGATCCCGCAGATGCCGTTTGCCGCGGCCTCCAGGATCATCTCGTAATTGCGGCTCATCTCCTCTATTTCCCGGAGGGCATGATAGGCATTGATGATATACTTGATCCGGTTGCGCAGTACGGACCACTGGATGGGCTTGCGGATCAGATCCACCGCACCGGCCTTGAAGGACCGGTCGATGGACTCCACATCTTCCAGGGCGGTGATCATCAGCACCGGGGGAGGAACGGGCAGCGCCGACTTTATCTGTTCGCAGGCGGAGAGCCCGTCGATCCCCGGCATGGCTATATCCATGATCACCAGATCAAAGGCGGCGGAGGTTAACATATCCAGGGCCTGGGTGCCGTTGTCCGCTTCCGAAACCTGGTATCCTTCTCCTTCGAGAAACTGCCTGAGGAGCATGCGGAGTATTTCATCGTCATCGACGATGAGAATGGAGTTGTTTCCTTTCAGGGTTGTCAGGCTCATAAACAGTTTCTGCCTTGGTCAGGGAATGATTATCATCGGGGATTGAGCATCAGTGCCATATGTTATTCTGGGGTAAAACTTATTTTTTATCAAGTTCTTCGGTAAGAAATTCCACCAGCCTGTCCGCAGCCGGCCTGATTTTTTCCAGCAGGATGTCCGTCCCGGAAAGAATTCTTTTCCCGGCCATGGTTTCGATCCGCAGGCAGAGATTGGAAAAATACAGCCCTCCGAACTGGCTGCTGCTGCCCTTCAGGGTATGGGCAACCGCCCGCGCACCCTCGAAGTCTTCCCGGCCGATTGCTTCCTCCAGCCGCCCGAGCCGTTTCGGCAGGGTCTCCAGAAAAACACGGATGACGGGCCGGACATCGCCGACGATCTGTTGCAGATTGATCAGCACCTGCCTGTCTATCTGGTTCGACTCCGACAGGCCTTCCGGCTCCACGGTCCCACCGTCATCACTCGCAACCTGGTGTCCTCCGGCAACTATTGACAGATTCCCTTCGGGCAGCCAGGTATCAACGACCCCTTGCAGTCTGGCAAAATCTATCGGCTTCACCAGGTAATCAACCATGCCGACCTCCCTGCAATGCCTGCGGGTTGCATCCGTGGCATCCGCGGTCAGGGCGATGATCCGGGGCCGGGAGACCCCGGCTGCGTCGGCGGCGGCATGTATTCTTTCCGTTGCCTCGAATCCGTCCATGACGGGCATCTGGCAGTCCATGAAAATAAGGTCGAACCGTTTTCCGCCGGTCACCTCCACTGCTTCTCTGCCGTTTCTGGCAATGGCGGTCTCGGCGCCGGCCTTTTCGAGGATCGTCCGCAGGACAAAACGGTTGGTCTCCTCATCCTCGACGATCAGAATACAGGGCGGAGTATCGGTTCCGCCGGCCGCACTTTTCCTTTCCGAGGTCCGGCTGCCGTTTCCCCGGGCGCCATCCGTCCCGCCGGCCCCACGGGCCACTTCCCGGTTCCCGTTGGTGCTTCCGGGGGAAGCTGCGGGCCCTTTTTCCTTCTCTTCCCTGTTCTCCGACCGTTCGACCGCCCTCACCAGGGGATGCGTGAACCAGAAGGCGGAACCTTGGTCCGGGACCGAGGTGACCCCGATTTCGCCCCCCATCAGTCCAACCAGCTTCTGGCAGATGGAAAGGCCGAGTCCGGTTCCGCCGTACCGACGGGTCGAGGAGTTGTCCAACTGGGAGAAGGGCTTGAAAAGGAGATCCAGTTTGTCAGGGGGAATGCCGGACCCGCTGTCCCGCACCTCGAACCGCAGGAACTCTCCGCCCTGGCCGCTCGGACCGCTGCTCACCTTGAGGACAACCTCCCCCACTTCCGTAAACTTGATGGCGTTGCCGA
>JALHJD010000371.1 GCA_022837185.1 Desulfobacteraceae bacterium | reverse complement strand
CAAAGGCCGCTGCGTAATGCAGGTAAAGGGAGGTGATGAAGTCGGCCGACCAGCCCAGCCCCGGCACGGTGATGATGTAGTAGCGTTTGGCGACCGGCAGCTCGAAAATGCCGGTTAAAAGCAAAACAAGGCCCGACAGAGCAATGGCCCAGTGTTCGGCCAGTTCAAGCCGGCTGTGGCGGACGACGCGGTTTTCTGCGGCAAGAATTTTCTCAGCCATGATTTTCGCCCTCCTTTTTCCCCTGCGCTTTGCGGCGGGAAATCCATCCCAGCGCGCCCGCGGCAACAGCGCCCAGGACCGGCGCGGCGAGGACGGCGTTGCCCAGCGGATCGGTGGCGGCCATGCGCCTTTTGACATCCGGCTTCATGTCGGGACGGCCCGGTTTTTTCTCCATCGCCCGGGTGATCTTTTCAAAGGAGACGGGCGAGACGTAGAAGGTCGATGTTCCGCCGTTCTCCGTTTTGCCGTAAAGATAGCCGTTCATCGCCCGGGCGCGCTCGAGGGCGTTTTTTTCAATTTCCCGGCGCGGACCGATGAGCATGGCCTGGCGGGGGCATGCTTCAACGCAGCCGGGAAGCTTTCCCTCCTGGAGTCGCTCGTTGCACAAATCGCATTTGTACATGACGCCGTTGCCCATGAAATCCGGCAGGACATGCAGGTAAATGCCGACGCCGGACTGGCGCTGGGGAATTTCCCAGGGACAAACATCCCGGCATTTCGCTCCGCCGAAACACTGGTTTTGCTCGATGACCACCGCGCCGTTTTTCTCTTTGTGGTTGGCGGAAAACGGACAGATGGTCGCACAGGGAGGATTGTCGCAGTGCATGCAGCGGCGGGGAACG
Organism: Desulfobacteraceae bacterium; assembly: GCA_022837185.1. Classification (GTDB taxonomy): domain Bacteria; phylum Desulfobacterota; class Desulfobulbia; order Desulfobulbales; family Desulfobulbaceae; genus UBA10518. Next base: position 1,049 of record JALHJD010000371.1, on the reverse strand, counting down.
TAAATCGTTTTTCCGTCGATCCGGACATCGTGCACGTAAATGAAATTGTAAGGCGTCAGACGGTTGAAGACCTCTTTTTTCTTCGACCAGTCCTCAATGGTCTTGCGCGGCCAGGGTTCGGGAATGTTTTTGGCGACCGGCGGAATTTTGTCTTTGTTGATGGCCCTGCAGGCGCCGACACAGGCCGGCATCGGGCGGTCGGGACATCCGTCGCACAGGCTTAAGTCAATGAGCGTCGCCAGACGCTTCTCATCGGCGGCGCCGGCCGTTTTCGGCCATTTCAGGCCGGCCAGGGCCGCCGCGCCCGCGCCGATCTTTAAAAACGATCTGCGGCTCAAATGGCCATCATGTGTTTTCATGATCCCTCTCCTCCTGTCCGTTTTATACCCTATGGGGGTATAATAGGCGTCCTTGTGTTTTTGTCAAGACTATTTTTGCCGGCTAGCGGACCCAGCGGATTCCGGGCAGCGTTTTCAGTGGATCGGGCAGCGTCAGGAGAAATTCAACGTATCCCGCAAAGCGGCCGTTCTCGTACCAGGGCGCCTGGGAAAGCAGCCATTTTACGCCATGGATTTCAACGGTATAGGCGTGCGATTTTTGCGTCGTGAAGAGGTCCCGGATTTGCTTCTGCGCGTCTTCGGGATGGCAGGCGAGCATGTTTTTGCCGATGAGATCCCTTCCGCCGGATTGCCGGAAGATGAGCGCCGCCCGGTCGTTCATCCAGAGGATGACGCCCTTTGTGTCGCAGGTGATGATGCCGATCGGCAGCTCATCGTACCAGCGGGGAGAGGTCATGGCCATCACCGCCGGCCCCAGGGGCAGACAGAAACACAGATGCCGCACAGATGAACTTCCCGGTTGAGCTTTTCCTGCGACAGCCACCGGCAGGCGTCGCGGCACTTGCCGGCGTCGTAAAATTCATCGCGGTCGGTGGCGTCGTTCCACAGACGGCCGCTGGCTGCCCCGGCCGGACAGGCCTCCAGACACATCGTGCACTCGCCGCAGCGGCTTTCGGCAATGGGAACGCCCAGTTCGGCAAACCGGTGATT
>JALHJD010000051.1:13703-14511 GCA_022837185.1 Desulfobacteraceae bacterium | reverse complement strand
ACGTGGAACTCCTCCTCTCGGGCCACGAGGCTGAAAAGCGGCACAGCAAGGGGTACAAGGAGCTCATGGCCATGGGGATCATGGATATCGAACCCCTGACCTACATCCGCGGTCGTTCCATTCCGCTTCAGTTCATGATCGTGGACGAGGCCCAGAACCTCACCCCCCACGAGATCAAGACCATCATCACCCGGGCCGGCGAGGGGACCAAGATCGTGCTCACAGGCGATCCCTACCAGATCGACAACCCTTACGTGGACGCGTCTTCCAACGGCCTCACCTACGTGGTGGAGCGCTTCAAGGGGGTGCCCATCGCCGGTCATGTCACCATGACCAAAGGCGAACGGTCGGAGTTGGCTGAACTGGCTGCAAACCTTCTCTAGCGCTCTATGCTCGTACTTGCCATAGAAACATCGTGCGACGAAACCGCCGCCGCCGTGGTGCGCGACGGGCGCACCATCCTGTCGAACGTGGTTTCCTCTCAAGTGAAGGATCATGCCGTGTACGGCGGGGTTGTTCCCGAAATTGCCTCGCGCAAGCACCTGGAGACCATCCCCGCGGTTGTCGGCGAGGCCCTGCGCCTGGCGGACGTGACCCTCGATCACGTGGAAGGGGTTGCGGTGACCCAGGGGCCCGGACTGGCCGGCGCCCTTCTGGTCGGTCTGTCCGTGGCCAAATCCATCGCCTTTGCCCGTGGGCTTCCCCTGGCAGGAGTCAATCACATCGAAGCGCACCTTGCCGCCATTTTTCTTGAACGCGAGGTCGCCTATCCCTATCTGGCCCTGGTGGTGTCAGGGGGGCATTCCCA
>JALHJD010000051.1:0-13687 GCA_022837185.1 Desulfobacteraceae bacterium | reverse complement strand
ACCTGTACCGGGTCGACGGCATCGGCCGGTGCACCACCCTCGGCCAGACCCTGGACGATGCTGCGGGCGAGGCCTTCGACAAGGTGGCCAAGCTGTTGGGGCTCCCCTATCCGGGCGGCATCGAGATCGATCGCCTGGCCTCCGCCGGTGATCCGGATGCCATCGCCTTTCCGCGGCCCCTGCTCCACGACGGCAGCTTCAACTTCAGTTTCAGCGGCCTCAAGACCGCAGTGCTCTCAGCGGTAAAAAAACAGGGAATTCCCGAAGGGGAAAAACTTGCCGATTTCTGTGCCTCGTTTCAGAAAGCAGTCTGTCATGTGCTGGTGGAAAAGACCTTCCGCGCCGCGGATGCGACCGGCATCGACCGGGTCGTGGTGGCAGGCGGAGTGGCCTGCAATAGTGCGCTGCGGCGGGAAATGGCCCATGCCGCCGCTGCGCGGGGCGTGGAGCTCATGATCCCGTCGCCGTCGCTGTGCGGCGACAATGCCGCCATGATCGCCGTGCCGGGTGACTATTACCTGCGCTGCGGCGAGCAGGGCGGGCTCGCGCTTGACGCACGGGTGAACTGGCCCCTGGACCTGCTCGGGTCGGGGAGGGAAGGGTGAGAGGAGACGGCATCCGTGCCCGCAAGGCACTCGGGCAGAATTTCCTCACTGACCGTTCGGTTCTTTCCCGCATTGCGGCCCTGGTGAATGCCGGCACCGGCGAGCGAGTCCTGGAGATCGGCCCCGGCAAGGGAGCGCTGACGTCATATCTGGCGGAACAGGCCGGGCGGCTGGTGGCCGTCGAACTGGACGACCGCCTGGTGCCGCTGCTGCGCGGCAGTTTTGCCGACAATCCTCGGGTCACGATCATCGAGGGCGACATCCTCGACCTGGATATCCGCGAAACCCTGGCCCGCTACGGCACGCCTCCCTGGAAGGTTGCGGCAAACCTGCCCTATAACATCTCCACGCCGGTCCTGTTCAGGCTGCTCGATGTCCGGGATCTTTTCACCCGACTCGTGCTCATGCTCCAGAAAGAGGTGGGCGACAGACTCGCCGCAGGACCGGGGGGCAAAGAGTACGGTGTCTTGTCGGTCCTGTTCCAGCTTCACTTTGATGTGACCCGCGAGCTCCTCGTCAGGCCGGGCTCGTTCCACCCCGTGCCCAAGGTAGATTCGGTGGTTCTCTCGTTTGTTCCCCTGGCGCAGCCCCGGGTGGACGTGGGGGACGAGGACTATTTCAGGCGGGTGGTCAAGGCGTCCTTTGCCATGAGGCGCAAGACGCTCTGGAATTGTTTGAAGGGGGGAGCGCTGGGTGTGCCGACGGACGGCATCAGGGATGCTCTGGCACGCTGCGGCATCGATGAGGGGAGACGCGGCGAGACGCTTTCGCTGCAGGAGTTTGCCCTGTTGACCAAGGGGCTGCTGGCAGCCGGGGGTACGCTCCCGCCCCGCGCACCATAGCCGGTACGGAAATGAAAAAAGCCGTTCGCTAGAACGAACGGCTTCCGGAACCACGGGCAGGATATCGCAATCAGGCAGTGGCTTTCTTGGCGCGGGTAGCCTTGGCCTTAGCCGGCTTTTCGGCCGCAGCAGCCTTTTTCTCCTGAATCTTGGCGGCGCGCACGGCGCGTGCCTTGGCGAGGTTTTCGGCAAGCCCCCGGTCTTTGGCCATCTGCTTGCGCGCCTCGGAGAACTTTTTGGCGGTAAGCGGCTGGCTACTGGGGATGTTGAACTGCTTGCGATATTCGCCCGGCTTCATCTGGTGCACCTGGGCCAGGTGGCGGGTAAGGGTTTTCATTCCGCCCTTGCCACAGATCATGCAGCATACCTGGTCGGCCTGGAACGCCTTCTTGAGCGTCATGGCCGGGGCTTTGGCTTCTTCTGCCGCAGCCTCGGGTGCAGCAGCACCGCCCTCAAGCTGTTGCAGCGTGGCATGGACCTTTTGAATTTCCTGAACCAGTTCTTCCGTGGAAAGCTCTGACACAGCAGCGTGTGAGGATACAATACTTGCGGTCAATTCCAATAATGTAGGTGCCATTGACTCCCTCCTTTGAGTTGTGAGAATTACATGAATAACCTGAGTACATATTTAGCTGTATCGTCAGACAAAAGCAAGTGATAAATCGTTGAAATATACCTGTAAAATGAGATTGACCCATTGCTTTGATTTTTGATACGGTAAGCACGCTTCTGTATACGGTAATACAGAGGAGAAAGGATACGGCTTCATGGCTCAAATTGAGATTGATGAATCGAGGTGCAAAGGGTGTGGTCTCTGTACGCTCGCCTGCTCGCGCAAACTGATCGTGATGAGTAGCACGATCAATAAATACGGCTATGTCACCGCCGTCATGACCAGCCAGGATCAATGTACCGGCTGTGCTCTCTGTGCGGAGATATGCCCTGACGTTGCTATTAAGGTTTATAAATAGGGTCGACAGTATCTGAAACACCATCTGTATGGAGGCAGCTTTGACAAAGCGACTGTTCATGAAGGGTAACGAGGCTCTGGCCATGGCCGCCATCGAGGCCGGATGCCGTTACTATTTCGGCTATCCCATCACGCCCCAGAGCGATATCCCCGAATACATGTCCCGCGAACTCCCCGGCCTGGGCGGCGAGTTCATTCAAGCAGAGAGCGAGATCGCATCCATCAACATGCTCTTGGGGGCCTCGGCCACCGGCGTCCGGGCCATGACATCATCGTCGAGCCCCGGCATATCGCTCAAGCAGGAGGGGATCTCCTACATGGCCGGCGCCGAGCTTCCCGGCGTCATCGTCAATATTTGCCGGTCGGGTCCGGGGCTCGGCGGCATCGACGCATCCCAGGCGGATTACTTCCAGGCGGTCAAGGGGGGAGGGCACGGGGGCTATCACATCATCGTCCTCGCACCCTCGTCGGTTCAGGAGATGTACGATCTGACCATGCTCGCCTTCGACCTTTCCGACATCTACCGGATGCCGGCCATGATCTTCGGTGATTCGGTCATCGGCCAGATGAAGGAACCCCTCACCCCGAACCCGCGCCCCTCGTGCGTGCTGCCGTCCAAAGACTGGATCGTACGGGGCAAGGGTGACGGCGAACAGCGCGTGGTCAAATCCCTGTACCTGGGCGACGGCGAACTTGAGGCCCACAACTGGAAACTCCATGCCCGCTACGCCGAACTGAAGGAAAAGGAGGCGCGCTGGGAGGAATTCATGCTCGACGATGCCGAATTCCTGGTGACCGCCTTCGGCTCCGCGGCCCGCATCGCCAAGACCGCGGTTATGAGCGCCCGGGAGCAGGGGCTTAAAGTGGGGCTTCTGCGCCCCATTACCCTGTTCCCCTTTCCGGAGAAAGCATACCGCACCGTTACGGCGCGCTGTAAAAAGGTGCTCGATATCGAACTGAACGCGGGTCAGATGGTGGAGGATGTCCGTCTCTCCGTGACCGCCGGAACCGACGTTTTTTTCTACGGCAGGCCCCCCGGTGCCGGTTCGCTCCCCACGCCGGAAGAACTGCTGGAACAGATCAGAAAATTTTATTGAGGTACATATGCAACAGGTCTTCAAGAAACCGGTCAGTCTCAAGGATGTCCAGACCCACTTCTGTCCGGGGTGCCATCACGGCACCTTCCATCGCCTCGTGGCCGAGGCCATGGATGAATTCGGCGTGCAGAAGAAGACCATCGGGGTTGCCTCGGTGGGATGCTCCGTTTTTCTCTACGGCTACTTCGATATCGATGTGGTCGAGGCGCCCCATGGCCGGGCTCCCGCCGTGGCCACCGGGGTCAAACGGGCCCGTCCCGACGCCTTTGTCTTCACCTATCAGGGGGACGGGGACCTGGCCGCCATCGGCACCTCCGAAATCATCCATGCGGCCAACCGCGGCGAAGACATCACGGTTATCTTCGTCAACAACACCACGTACGGCATGACCGGCGGTCAGATGGCTCCCACCACTCTGGTCGGGCAAAGGACCTCCACTTCGCCCTGTGGCAGGAAGAACGAGAAGGACGGCTCGCCCATCCGGATGGCGGAACTGCTGGCCCAACTGGAGGGGGTGGCCTTTTCGGCCAGGGTCGCCGTGAACAACCCCAAGAATCTCATGGACGCCAAGCGCCAGATCAAGAAAGCCTTCCGTTATCAGGCCGAGGGCAAGGGATTTTCCTTTATCGAGGCACTCTCCTCATGTCCCACCAACTGGGGCATGGACGCCCTGGCTGCCAACGAACGGGTAGGGACCGAAATGTGTGCCTATTTCCCGCTCGGCGTCTTCAAAAACACCGCTCAACTCTAAGCAGGGAGTATTTTCATGCGTCATGACGTATTCATTGCCGGCTTCGGCGGCCAGGGAGTCCTGCTCGCCGGAAACATCCTGGGCCAGGCGGCCATCATCGAAGGGAAAAACGTTTCGTTCTTCCCCTCCTACGGTGTCGAGAAGCGGGGCGGTGCTGCCATGTGCACCGTTGTCATCGCCGACGACGAAGTGGGATCCCCCGTCATCGGCAGCCCCTCTGTTGCGGTCATCCTCAACCAGGCATCCTTTGACAAATTCTTTGCCAAGGTCAAAACCGGCGGGCTCTGCATCGTCAACGGCTCGCTGGTGGACGTGCCCGCAGGTCTGCGTTCCGATATTACGGTCGTCACCATCCCCATGAACGACATTGCCGTGGAACTGGGCGATCCGCGCATGGTCAACATGGTTGCGCTCGGCGCCTATGCCGCCAGGACCGGCGCGGTTTCCCTCCAGTCGCTGGAAGATGCCCTCAAGGAAACGCTCCCCGAGCGCAATCATCGCTTCATCCCCGCCAACGTCAAGGCCATTGCAGCCGGCGCGGGTTTTGGCGGCTAAGGATTCATCCGCAAACGTACTTCGCGGACCCGCATCCGGTCTCCGCGTCGTCTTTGACCGGTTCATGCTCGCAAAATCCTCAACGTAGCCCTGCTAAGCCTGTGGTTTTGCTCGGTCGACCCGGCCGGGTCGTCACGAATCCGGGCACGAGTCTTTGAGAAGTTGTTTGCTGAGGCGCACGGGGGATCTGTCTGGTAAAAGAATGGTAGGGATGCCCGGAAGAAAAAATTGAAAAAAATGCTTGACGCTCCATGGGGTCTCGTGATAGATAATTGTCCTTCCTCTTGGGGTGTCGCCAAGCGGTAAGGCACCGGATTTTGATTCCGGCATTCCAAGGTTCGAATCCTTGCACCCCAGCCAGTTCAACATCTGGCGGACGGCCAGTGTCGACAGTGGCTGCGGCACAGGTTCAGAAGCAAACGATAGAGTTTGGTCCCATCGTCTAGTGGTTAGGACACCGGCCTTTCACGTCGGTAACAGGGGTTCAAGTCCCCTTGGGATCACCATCCAAAGCGGCAATCCTTCATAGAGAGGGTTGCCGCTTTTTTTATCCACATCCTGCCGGGCAAAAGCGTTGACCATCTTTTCCTCACGTAGTATCACCTGATTCTTCACCGAATTTTTCGTGTTATACTGAGATCATTTTCCGGTCCGCATTGGGTATACATATTGCTGTTACGTAATAATACAGTGATTACTCTTCCGGGGCTACCTCTGTCGGGAAGAGCGTGAAGCGGTATTTTACAGGCTCGAAGGAGGATTGTGAAAATGGTCATACATGGTCGGGTTTTTGGCAACATACGGTTGTTTTTGACGTTGATCTTTACCCTGCTCACGGCCACAAGCGCCATGGCGTATAACATTTCGGGGACCGTCATCAATAGCAGCGGTAAGCCCGGCCGTATTTTCATCACTGCCTTTCCTTCATCAGGAGGAGATCAAGGTCCCGGGGTCAGTATCGAATCTGCCGGGGCTTTCACTATCACCGGGGTTCCATCTGGAACGTATACGCTCCAGGCATTTGTCGCTACCCAGGGGACCAATATCCGCCACGCCAACGATCCAGCCGGTTCTGCCCAGGTTAACGTCAACTCGACGAATGTGACCGGTCAAACGATCATCTTGAATAATCCGTCGCCGGTAGCTCCGGCAGCACCACAGGTGATTGTCTACCGTAGTAACGGCGGCAATTTTGTGATGTGGAATGGGGAAACCGACAATTCCACCGGCAGCGAACTGCCCATTGCCGATAAGTACCGAATCTCCTGGAGCTCGACGAACGGAGGGGCGACTATCGGTTCGAAGGATGTCGCTTCCGGCGACAACGATTTCTTCGCCCATGTCGGCGGATTGGCCAATTATTGGTACAAGGTTGAGGCCCTGGTCGGCGCAGCGTCGGCAGCTTCTTCCTGGACTCCTGTTACCACCACTTCTGGCGTTACGGTTACCGGCACCGTTAATTTGACCGGAATATCGGCCACTGGTCCACTGTTGGTCGCTCTTGTCAACGAGTCGGGCGACATTCCGGTGTTTTGTACTACCTTCGTTTCGAGTCCCTCCGGCTCCCAAAGTTATACCGTCAATAATGTCCCCCCCGGCACATATCAGGTGTATGGGCTGCTCGACATGAATAATAACGGTACGCTCGATTACGGCGACATCCAGCAGACGAATGCCGATCAGGCGGCACCGTCGATTACCGTTGCTTCAAGCAATAAGGTCGCGCCGACAGTAACCCTTTCAGCAGGAAATGCAAGGGCCATCGTCACCACCAATCATGGGATGGTGCAGAGTGGTTACAGTTGGTTGAATCTTGACTTGGGGTTGGAGGGCATGCAGAAACAACCGGTCAACGTCACGGTTTCAGGCCCTGGCATCTCCGCCACGACCATCGGATTGTCCCGTTGGAACGAATTCAACTGGTGGTTCTCGCCGAGCGGTTCGGTCAATGTCGGCGACACCTATGCGTTCACGACGTATTATTCCGATGGTACTTTTGAAACTCTCAACGCCTCAATAACGGCAATTATCGACAGTTATCCGACTCCTGTTTCGCCGGTTGGTCTAGTTCCGTACAGCACCAATGCAACGCCGACTTTTGCCTGGACGGCACCTGCTGCACCGCCGGCCACCTACACCTATCAGATTTGGCTTAGCGGCCCCGGTGGCCAGTTTTGGAGCCCGTCAAGCGATACTCCGATCTCGTCGGGTACTACGTCTGTCGTCTATAACTACGACAATACCGCCAGCCAGAGTTTGCTGGTTGACGGCACTACCTATTACTGGACGATTTCCGTGGTTGACTCCAATGGCAATTCTGGCGGGTATCAGACCCAGTTCACGCCGACCAGTCAACCGGCCATATCCGCTTTCTACCCGGCATCCTCGAATGTCGGCGGTACCGTTACCATTCGCGGCATCAACTTCGATCCGGTTGCAGCCAACAACTCTGTCACGTTTGGCGGCAATGTTTCGGTGACAGCCTCGTCAGTGTCTCCTGATGGCACGACCTTGACCGCAGTTGTACCGAATGCCGGAAACGGGAATCTTACGGTAACCATTTCCAGTAAGTCTCCGGCCACCAGTTCCCAGCCCTTCTATATCGGGAATACCGTTTCTTTTACCGGCAAGGTGTTGAATTCCGGCAACCTCCCCGTCGCCGGCGCCACCATCGAGATGGAACATTACCCGCTGGAAAAAACCACCTCGGCTGCTGACGGGACTTTTACCCTTTCCGGGCTGCCAGGCAACAGCACACCGTTCAGGCTGATCATCGCCAAGGATGGCTACTTGCCGGTCTATACCGATATTTTGTATACATTTACCGCCAATATCGACTACAGCAACACGCCATACTACCTTTACACCGGCAGTGAGCTGGGGCTTGGTAGCGGCAAGTCCGCCGTTTTGGCCCGAGTTCTCAACAGTCAGGATTATTCGGGTGTCAGTGGCGTTACGGCAACGGCCTCCAGCAGCTTTCATCCTCAGTCACCGTATATGGTTGAGTATTTGAATTCCACGACCTTCACCGGTTCTGCCACTGACGAGAGTGGCATCTTCCGGGTGCGCAACATCGATGCGAACGACTATGTCACCCTGACCGCGACCAGAAGTGGCTGGTTCTTCACCACGCCAAGCTTTCTCGTTCCTGGAGGTGCTGTAGTCGAACTGGGCATTATTGGTTCTCCGCCTCCGTCGCCCGCAATCTCTACTGTTTCTCCGAGCAAGGCGAAGGCCGGGACCCAAGTAACGATTTCCGGTAATAACTTTGGTGCCACTCCGACGGACAATGTCGTGAAGTTCAACGGCGTTACCGCCGGCATCATCAGTGTTACTGCCAGCTCACAGATTCTGGTCACCGTTCCTCAAGGTGCGACCACCGGCCGGGTAACCGTTACCACCGTCGGCGGTACGGCGACCAGCGCGGAAAACTTCACCCTGCAGAACACCCTGTCCGTGAATGTGGCCGGCACCGGCAGCGGTACGGTCAACAGCATTACCGAGGGGCTGGCCTTTGTCTGTTCCAGCGGGACCTGTAGTTCCGATTTCGATTCCAGTTCTTCGCTCGTCCTTGCCGCTACCCCCGGCAACGGGTCACTCTTCACCGGCTGGTCCGGCGCCTGTGCCGGAACCGGCAATTGTTCGGTGACGCTCGGTACCGATAAATCAGCAACAGCGACATTTGACATTGTCCCGAATGTTCAGATGGGAACGGTTTATTTCGGCTCGATTAGTGATGCCTATGTGGCTGCCGTCACCGGCGCCACGATCAAGGCCAAGGCGATGGCCTTTACGGCCCTTGATCTGAACCGGGATATTGCAGTAACCTTGTCGGGGGGGTATGATCCGTCCCTCAATTCTGTGACTGGCTATACAACGATCGGCGGACTGACGGTGTGGCTCGGCAGCGTAACACTCAGTAATGTAGCGGTTCAGTAACCTGTGTGTTACGTGTTACAAAATTATAATTTGCGGTTCACCTCGCGAATTGTGTAAAGTGTGGTATATCAAGTTTTTACAGCTCACCTTCCGCTCACGATTGCTTCGTGTGCAAGGAGAACTAGCATGAATTCTCAGCGCAACAGGTACACAAAGAGGTTTGGGGGAATGATTCTCCTGGCGGTCGGGGTACTGGTTGCCATGCCCATGGATCAAGATGCAGAAGCAGTCGTGAGTAAGGCGTTTGTTACGGTTGGTCTCACTCCGTCGTTTACGGGGGTAGGCTCGATATCATTCTTGCTCGACAATACCAACTCGGCAACCTACGCCGACTCGACACTTCTCAATCAGGCAGCCACGCCGGGTGCAGTTCCCATTCCCATTGAAAAGGATAGCAACACCTTGTTATATGTGTGGGCCGATTTTGACGGTATCAACACTACAGCGCTACCGCTTTTCGGGTTTGAATATTCCATTATTCCAGGAGACCCTCTTCCGGCATTTACTGTAGCGATGGACCAGGGACTAGGGACTGGCATCAAGGATACAAACGACGTAACTTTGAGTGCCTCTGAATCATCATTCGTGCTGACAACCTGTTATCTTTCCGATACCCAGGCACCGGTTGCGGCAACCGTAACCGGTGCCGGAACGGGAACCGTGACCAGCGTTCCCGCCAGCATAGCCTGCGTAGCGGGCACCTGCATGAGCGGTTTCGAAAAGAACAGCCAGGTAACCTTTATCGCGGTTCCGAGCGCAGATTCTTATTTCAAGTCATGGACTGGCGCGTGCACCGGAACCGGTGATTGTGTGATCGCGTCCCTCGATGCAGTAAAATCAGTGGGCGCGGAATTCGCCAAATACCAAGCCATCCGGATAGCGGGAACTACATCTTATTTTGACACTGTGCAAGATGCTTACAACACTGCAACAACCGGAGCCGTACTGGAGGCCATGGCAACCACTTCCGCCTCCCTTGGACCTCTGACCATGAACGCAGCCAAGACCATAACATTGAAGGGAGGTTACAACGGAGATTATACCCCCAGTACGACCCTGACGACCACGGTTGGCACGATCACGGTGGCGGCTGGCACATTAATTGCTCAAAATATCGTTGTAAACTAAACCTCATTTTGCTATGTTAGCACACATCCTTACGGGGAAAGGAGCATCACATGAAGAGAAAGGTTACGTTGGCGGTTGCGGCTTCAGTTGTAGCACTTATGCCGGTGATGGCCCAGGCGGCGAATAAGCTGATTGTGAAGGATGCGACAGGGACGACGGATAAGATGGTGGTTACTGATTCTGGATTTGTGGGAGTAGGAACAAATGCACCTAGTACTGCTATTGAAATATCCGGCCCTCCAGGTAGTATTGCGAGCCGAATGCTTATGAGAACTAGTGGTGCTAAATCAAGTTCTGGCGGGGGCGGCGTTATATCACTTCATAACAATGATTCTGCCACAAACTCGTCGTTTCCACTTAAAAACGATAGACTTGGGTTTTATTTGTTTGGCACCAAATATGGGACATCAAATGTCACTAGTGCTGGAATTGAGGCATTAGCAGCTGACAACTGGACCCCCCCCAACAACATTCCATCTTATATGAGATTTGTTACTGGAGGCTCGGTAAGAATTTTGATTGATACTAATGGTAACACTGGGTTTGGGACAACTACACCAACCCAAAGAATTGAGGTTAATGGCGGTGTTAAGCTTAATACTTTGCTTGCAATCCCCCCTTGCGACACAACTTCACGTGGAACTCTTTGGTTTGCGCAGGGGACGTTAGGTGTGGCTGATACTCTTAAAGTTTGTGCCAAGGATGCTAGTAATAATTACAATTGGCGCGTTCTGTATTAGTTTAAACTAAAGTTCATTGTATCGACAACAACCTCTGTAAGTCTATTATAGAGGTTGTTGTCTTTTTAGTTGTTTTTGAAAGAGAACAATTGGTTGATTTTGAACTCATTTGTTTAAATCAAATAATAAGCTGTAAATTAAATTTATATATAATGAAGTATATTCTGTTATAAACATAAAAGAAAGTCTTGAACCTTAATCGGAGTACCCATGCAGGAAAATACCACTTCTCCCTTGCAACAAGGAGCTCATGTTATGAGCCTCCTTGATTATCTGGAAGTAATTGTTAATCATAAGGTCGCAATCATATGCACTAGTTTAGTGACTTTCATTATTTCACTTGCAGTCAGTCTTATGCTTCCTAAAGTCTATAGTTCAACGACTTTGTTTCTCCCACCTCAACAAAGTCAGGGTGTTATTGGAATGATGGCAGGTCAGATGGGAGGGATGGCAAGTCTTGCCAATGATCTGTTTGGTACTGGAAGCCCGGCTGATATGTATGTCAGCATGCTAAGTAGTGATGCCATCAGTGATCCTATTGTAAATAGATTCAACTTGATGGATGTCTATGGCTCAAAGTATCGTGTAGATGCTTACAAGACTCTTCACTCAAACGTTGACATATCCATCGGTAAAAAGGACGGTATAATTTCAATTACTGTTCAGGACAAGGATCCGAAGCGAGCGGCTGAGATTGCAAATGCCTACGTGGAGGAGTTAGGTAAGTTGGCGGTGCGTCTAAATAGCACTGGTGCTGGCCAAGACAAATCTTTTCTTGATGGCCGACTGTTAAGGGCTAAGGCTAACCTAGGTAGAGCAGAAGATGCCCTCAAAGATTTTCAGTCTAAAAATAAAATAGTTGCTGTTAATGAGCAAGCGCAAGCTACGATTGGGGGGATTGCTCAACTTAAAGCGCAACTAGCCCTGCAGCAAGTGCAGCTCGCTGCCCTACGACAGCAGTTTACGGACAATAACCAGGAAGTAAAGAATGCGAAGTCTAGTATCACAAACCTTAATTCACAAATTGCCCAGCTTGAAGGAACAGGGAACGTGAGTGCAATTCCAGGTGTGGGTTCTGTACCAGAATTGAGGGAACAGTACTTGCGGTTAATGCGGGAATTCAAAATCCAGGAAACTTTGGTGGAACTCTTAACTAAACAGAGTGAGATGGCAAAACTTAGTGAGGCTTATGCCGTAACTGGTGTTCAGGTTATCCAGACAGCACAAATACCGGAAAAAAAAATAAAGCCCAAACGTAGCTTTATTGTTTTATTGTCAACATTTACTGCAGCATTTGTTTCGGTTTTCTATGCTTTTAGTTTTGAGGCATGTAAGCGAATGTCTCCAGAGGAACGGCAAAGATTAAATAGAATTTGTACACTGTTTATCGGTGATAATATTTTACAATTATTGTCAAAAATAGGGACTGTTTTAAGTGTAAGACGATAATCTTGGGCAAGAGCAAGTTATTGTTAATATTACTGCTATTAGCATAAGCTTCTCTAAAACGAAGACATGTTAAAGGTAGAGCTTTCTGGCACAATACAGAGCCAGGAGGTTCAAGATGAAAGGATCCCGTTTTACCGAAACACAGATTGTCGCCATTCTCAAGGAAGCAGAATCCGGCATGCTGGTGAAGGACGTCTGCCGCGAGCACGGCATCAGCGATGCCACCTCCTACAACAGGAAAGCCAAGTACGGCGGCATGAATGCTTCCGATCTCAAGCGCATGAAAGAGATGGAAACCGAACTGAGCCACCTGAAGCGCATATATGCCGACATGGCGTTGGAAAACCGGACGCTCAAGTATCTGGTCGAAAAAAAGCTGTAAGGTTGCCGCAGAAGCGAGACGCTGTTTATTTCCTGATTGCCGAGCATGGTCTTTCCGTACAACGAAGTTGTCGCTGCATTGGCTTGTCTCGGTCAGCCTTTTACAAGTCCCCACAGGATGCATCTGACCGTGATGCCGATGTCATCCTAGAGTTGAATGGCATGGTCGAACGATACCCCCGCTGGGGATTCTGGAAATGCTTCCGGGCCATGCGTCGTCTTGGCCATCACTGGAACCGCAAGCGGGTCTACCGGGTATATGCGAACTGCGGCTCAACCAGAAGCGGAGGGCCAAGAAGCAGCTGCCGAAACGAGAGAAGCAGCCACTGCTAGTGCCACAGCATCCGAATCAGGTCTGGTCGGCAGACTTTATGAGCGATGCTCTGCATGCCGGCAATCGGTTTCGCACGTTCAACGTCATTGACGACTTCAACCGGGAGTGTCTGGCGGTTGAGATCGACACCTCGCTTACCGGCCGCAGGCTGATCCGGGTTTTTGAACGGCTGTCGATGGCCTTGCCGAAGTGGGTCATCACATGGAAGCGATTGATGATGTGCAACGCCTTGCTGGCCACCTCGGCGACTATCCGCAGGCAGGGCTGCCACATGTCGCTGCATATGAAGTCTAGTCTAGCCGGGCGGTACGCTCGGAGCCGAATTCCTTGAAGAATTGTCGTTGGGTCTTCTGGGTTCGCTCCTTGCCCACCCAGAGCAGGCGCCGGCAGTCGGTATCGATCTGGTAGACCAGGGTCAGGTACTTGAGCCCCTTCTTCCAGGCGATCTCATCGATGCCGATTGCCACCGCGTTGTCCAGGTTGCGGTGGGCCAACCCCCGGGCAACGGCCATCTTGACCGAGCGAAAGACGTTGTCCCAACTGGTCGCAAAGACCACGGCCACCTCCTCCCAGGACAGACGCCTGGCCCAGCGGGCCAGAAACTAGGTGACCTTCCCCAGCCGAAAAACTAACAGATCTTTTGGACTGAAAAACGGGAGAAGGTTAAGACCGAAATATCTAAGTTTGCAAAGGCTCAGTTCTCTGGGGGAAAGTCACCGTAGTTAAAGGAAGCTTTATTGGGCTAAACGTACCTGTAGCATCTAAGAGTGTGATAGAAGAGACTATTGTCACTAATTTGTGTAGTGCTGGTAATCACCAGACACTTGGCCGTTTATAAGGGGTGGCCATACCGCCCTTGAATGGATTAAAGATGAAGTTGCTCAGACAACATCTTT
>JALHJD010000370.1 GCA_022837185.1 Desulfobacteraceae bacterium | reverse complement strand
GCATCCATTTCTCGAAGTCGATGCCGTTGCGGCCGTTGACCTGCCAGAGGCAGGTGAGCCCGGGCTTCATGGACAACCGGCGGCGCTGCCAGGGTTTGTACTGCTCCACTTCTTCCGGAATGGGCGGCCGCGGACCCACCAGGCTCATCTCTCCCCGCAGCACGTTGATGAGCTGCGGCAGCTCGTCCAGGCTGGTCCGGCGCAGGAACCTGCCGATGGGGCTGACCCGCGGATCGTTGGTCATCTTGAAGACGGGGCCGTCCATTTCGTTCTTATCCTTCAGCTCGTCCAGCCTTTTTTCCGCGTCTTCGTACATGGTACGGAACTTGAACATCCGGAACAGCCTGCCGTGCAGGCCGCAGCGTTCCTGAGTGAACAGCACCGGACCGGGGGAAGTAACCTTGACGGCCAGGGCGATGGCCAGCAGCAGGGGCGAAAGCGCCACCAGACCCAGGGCGGCGCCCAGATAATCGATGGCGGACTTGAGAACCAGCTCCCCCTCCCGCGCCGGCGTCGAGGAAAGGACGATGGTGGGCATGCCGACAAACTTATCCATGAATATCCTGGCGGTTTCCGGCCGGTACATGATCCGCTGGATCTGGAAATCGGGCATGATGCGGATGATGATACCCAGTTTTTCGGCGAAACGGATGATTTCGGTGATGTTGTCGATGCGGTCGAGGAGACGGGCGAAGATGATTTCATCCACGGGGCGGGCGAGAAGGATGGACGCATAGTCGTCCAGGCTGCCGATCACCTTGACCCCGCGGTAGACTTCGGCGCCCACCGGGAGAGAGTCTTTTCCCGAGGGTTCCACCTCCAGGCACCCCAATATGCGGTAGCCGGAGGCGGGATTCTTGGCAATCGCCTTGATCGCCTCCACCGCCATCCTGCCGCAGCCGACAATCAAAACGTTCCTGGCATGGCAGTCCCTCTGCCTCTGGTACCGGAGGGAGAAATAGATGACGGCCTTGCCGGCGGTCAGCAGAATAATGAGCAGGAGGGTAAAGATGCCGATGAGGAGACGGCTGACCTCATTGTAATGGACGAGATAGAGGCAGAACAGCAGCAGCAGGATGCCGACGGCCACCGATTTGAGGATCTTGTTGGCAAGGTCATGAAAACGCTGGCTCCCGAGGGAGTCATAGAGGGAAAAAGCCCTGAAGGTGAGGTACTGGAGGGCGACGGCAAGCACCAGGATGAGGAGATAGTTGGGCTCGGCGGCCAGGCCTTTCAGTTCGCCGGGCAGCAGGTATTTTTTGATGAAATAAGCGGCGAGAAATGCGGCTGCGACAAGGATCAGGTCCAGGGCCTTGTTGAAATTGAGAAGCAGTCGCTCTTTATCTCGCAGCATAGGCTGATGATTTTGACTGTAGAAGGATGAGGGTGGCCGAAGGCCGGGTGAGGGGCTCTTTAATCAAACAAGCCGGCAGACTTCATCCCCCCAACCTCTGCCGACAGCAGACTTGCCGACTGCAAATTCCCGGCGCCAGCCGGGTTTGTCAACTTAGTCAATAGCGTCCCTCAGAAAGAAATCGGATGATTGAATTTTTTATAGTTGCAAACACCTGGACTTGTCAAGAAAATCATTCCTTTCCAAGTACTTCTCCCATCTTGGCGGCCAGGTCATTTCGGGTAAAAGGCTTCTGGAGGAAGTTCATTCCCGGTTCCAGGATGTTCTCCGGGCCGAAGAAATCGGCGGCGTAACCGGACATGCACAGCACCCGGATGCCGGGACAGAGGGCCGTGACGCGGGCGGCCAGGTCGCGGCCGTTCATTTCCGGCATGATCATGTCGGTGAGCAGTACGCCGATCCGGCCCGCATGCTCGCCGGCCAGCTCCAGGGCCCGGCTTGGGGATTCCGCCCCCAGCACCGTGTAGCCCAGGCTCTCGAGGATCCGCCGGGTTATC
>JALHJD010000050.1 GCA_022837185.1 Desulfobacteraceae bacterium | reverse complement strand
GAGCGGATAATGCGTGCAGCCCAGCACCAGGGTGTCGATCTGTCGGTGCCGCAGGGGCTGCAGGTAGCGCCGCAGGATCATCTTGGTCTCGCGCTGCGACAGCCAGCCCTCCTCGACCAGGGGTACCAGGAGCGGGCAGGCCTGACTGATCACCTCGGCGTCGGGCCGGGATTCCCGGATACGCCTGGGGTACATGCCGCTTTTCACCGTCGCCCGGGTCCCGATGACCCCGATTCTGCCGGACTCGCTGATCTGCGCCGCCTTCCGGGTCGCCGGCGTGATGACGTCAAGGATGGGCACCTGGTAATGGGCCCGCAGGGCATCGGCCGCCGTGCTGGACGCCGAGTTGCAGGCGATGACGATGACCTCGGCTCCCTGCTCCAGCAGGAAATCGGTGTTGTTCCGCGAGTACCTGATAATGGTGTCGGGACTCTTGGACCCATAGGGCGTTCGGGCGATGTCGCCGAAATAAATCAGCGGCAGACCGGGGCACAACTGCTCAATAGCCCGGGCCACGGTCATGCCGCCGACACCGGAATCAAAGACGCCAATCATCTGGTGGGATACCTTGCCCCGGCGCTGGTTCGGAGACCGCGCGGTTCGGGTTATTTTTTCTTCTTGGTTCTCGCTTCGATGGCTTTTTTCAGATTTTCGGGCAGGCCTCTTTTCTTGCCCGATTTGGAGCGCCGTTCCGAGAGTGATTTGGCGCACAGGGGCTGGCGCATGGAAAAGCCGTATTTTTTCCTGTATTCTTTCGGGGTCAGATCATGGCTCTTCAGATGTTTCGGAGAAAGCATCTTGAAGGCCTGGCCGCACTCAAGGCAGACAACCTGGTTTCGCTGGATTGATTTTTCCGGGGCCAGGGCGGGCCTGCTTTCCCCCTGTTCAAAAGGCTGGCCGGAAACCTCGGCCTCCTGGAGGCTTTTCAGGACCTGAAAGGTATCGTTCAGGGCAGTCTTGATTTCTTCACCGCTCATGTCTTTGGTGTTGATCTGTGCCTGGACGATTTCTGCCGTCATTTCAACAAGAGATTTGCTCATCTTCTCCTCCTGAAGCAAGTTGATAGCTCAAACAAATAATAATTAGCAAAACATTGTCGCCATAATTATATGGATATGAGCAATAATGCAAATAATTTGTTGCATAATTCCGCTTTTATTTTTTTTTCAGGAGCTTCCCGTCAGCAGCACGATAAGGCGGCAATTTTTATCAGAGTCGGTAATATTCAGAGTATATGTGCCATGGTCACGCCAATGAGACAGGACCGAATCATTGTGCAGATATGTTCATAATCAGACGATGAACATAGAAAAAAACCGGCGACGTTTTTGTTTGATTGATGCATTTTCAGAAGCGAGATACTGTATTACAGTGTGGGATGCGTTGATGAACACTGTTTATGCAGATGTCGGCCATCCGTCCGGGGATGGGAGCCGGGATGGAGTGGATTCCGTTCCGCCGGTTTTTTTCGCGGCGAAGTCCGACGGCAAATGAAGCGGACGTCCGGTCGGGGGCGGGAATGCTCTCTTGAGGAACGGAAGGTTGACAGGCGGTCCGCCCGGGATTATTGTAGGCAAAAAAATATGGGTGCTCTCCTGCAATTATAATCCCAATTTTCGGAAGAGGTGCAACGATGCCTATTTACGAATACGAATGTTCCTCCTGCAACAAGGTTTTCGAAGTACGGCAGCGCATCAGTGATGATCCGCTACAGAACTGCCCTGAGTGCATGGGAAAAGTGAAAAAACTTGTTTCGGCGAGTTCGTTTCTGCTCAAGGGAGGCGGCTGGTACGCCGACGGGTACAGCGGTCCGTCCAACGGCAACGGCAAAAACGGCGGCTCCGAGGTCAAAAAAGACACCTCTCCGGCCCCGGCCTGTAAAGCGGGCAAGGAGAAATGTGCCGGCTGCCCTGCCGCGACAGCCTGACATTGCGGGCAATACCGATTGCTGACCCGGCCCCGGCCGGGTTTTTTGTTGGTGGGTGCCGTATCAAAGACCACTCGAGGATGAGAATATGGGGAAGCGAAACGTTCTGTTGGTGAGCGTGATGATGGGACTGCTGGCGCTGACCGGCTGCCAGACCGTTTATTACGGAACCCTGGAAAAGGCGGGCATCCATAAGCGGGACCTGATGGTGACTCGGGTACAGGATGCCAGGGACGCCCAGGATGAAGCCAAAGAGCAGTTCCAGTCGGCCCTTGAGCAGTTCACCTCCGTCGTGGAAGTCAAGGGCGGCGACCTGGAAAAGAAATACAACATCCTCAATGGTGCGTACCAGGAGAGCAAGGCCAAGGCCGATCTGGTCAGCAAACGCATCGAGAGCGTAGAGAGTGTGTCCAGGGCGCTGTTCGATGAATGGGAGGACGAACTCGGTCAGTACGCAAGCGCTTCTCTCAGGGAGGACAGCCGCAGGAAATTGCAGCAGACCCGGCGCGACTATGAACGCCTCATCCAGGCCATGAAAAAGGCCGAAAAGAAAATTCAGCCGGTCCTGCGGGCTTTTCATGACCAGGTGCTCTACCTCAAGCATAATCTCAATGCCCAGGCGATTTCATCCCTCAGGAACGAACTGGTAACCATCGAGGACAACGTCGCCGCCCTGGTCACCGAAATGGAGAAATCGATCCGCGAGGCCGAACTGTTCATCCAGGCCCTCAAGCAGGAAGGCTGAAGGATGCCAGAAGGCAGAGAACGGAGGACAGAGGACAGAAGGAGTGTGCAGCTTCGCTGTTGATTGAATCAAAACCCTCTACCTGGTTCCTCCCTTTCCCCACTGCGCGCAGCGCAGCAAGCTCCCATCGAAATCGAAATCGCAATCGGTATCGAAATCGAACAAGCTCTCCGCCATACAGGTGAGTGGTTCCGGTGATTCGCCTGCAGGCTGTCAGGGGAACCCCCCTCATCCGCCCCTTCGGTGCACCTTCTCCCCAGGGAGAAGGAGGTTGTAATATCTTTCCTCCCGGCGGAACGCAACAGGGTGATGTTTGCAACCAGGATTCGATTTCGATTTGGATGAGATACTTGCCCGGCGGAGCCGGGTGTCAACGGACAGAGGAAGAAAGGAGCTTGCAGCTTCGCTGTCGGTTTATTGCCGCTGATCCAAATCGCTATCAGGTTCAAATTTCTGCGTTCTCATCTGCCGGTTTCCGGTTCCGATGACGGAAAATAGTTGCGCAAATTGGGACTGAGTTGGCGAAGCGAAGGACAACTATCCAATCTGTCACCTGTCCTCTGTCATCTGATTTGGCCGGGTGATGACCGCCATGGCGTCGCCGTAGCTGTAGAACCGGTACCCCAGCGCGACAGCTTCTTCGTAGCAGCGCAGCAGCCGTTCCCGTCCGGCCAGGGCGGAGACGAGAAAGAGCAGGGAGGACTGCGGCAGGTGAAAATTCGTGATCAGATTGTCAACGATCCGATACCGGTAGCCGGGATAGATATACATGTCGCACATTCCGGAGAATGGTTCGACGGCGCCGTCCGGCCCGGCGGCGAATTCAAGCGCCCGCGCCGTCGTTGTGCCGACGGCCCACACCCGGCCGCCGCGCCGCCTGTGTCGGTTGATTGTTGCCGCTGCCTCGGGTGAGATGAGGATGTACTCCGAATGGATTCGATGGTCACGGATATCGTCCGTCCGGACCGGGGCGAACGTCCCGTAGCCGACGTGCAGGGTGATGTCGACGACGATCACCCCTTTTTGCCGGATTCGCGCGAGCAGGGGGTCCGAAAAATGCAGACCGGCGGTCGGGGCGGCGACAGACCCGGTTTTTTCCGCGTATTCGGTCTGGTACCGTGCGGCGTCCTCCTCCGTCGATCCCTCCGGGCGCTTGATATAGGGTGGCAGGGGGACCTGGCCGTACCGAACCAGCAGGTCCTCCAGGTCGCGGCCGTCCTCCGGGCAATAGAGGAGCTCAAGCCGCACCCGCCCGAAGTCGGAAAGCTCCAGCACCGTTGCCGAAAGCCGCTCGCCGAAAACCAGGCGGCTCCCCAGGCGGGGGCGTCTGGAGCTTTTGAGCAGGGCCTCCGCCTCGACCCCGTACCAGCCTTTTTCCTTTTGCCGGACCTGGAGGAGTTTGGGAAAGGCCAGCAGCAGGATTTCCGCTTTGCCCCCCGACTCCTTGCGCCCGGTGAGGCGGGCCGGGAAAACCCTGGTATTATTGATCACCAGGAGGTCGCCGGGCAGAAGATAATCAATGAGGTCGGCGAACTGCCTGTGAACGGTCCGGCCGTCGGCGCAGTCGAGGACAAGGAGTCGGGAAAGGTCGCGCCTGCCGGCGGGACGCTGGGCGATGTTTTCCTCGGGCAGATGATAATCGTAGGCCGAGAGCTGAAAATGTTCTTCCATGATATCGGTATCGGAGGATGGCGGGATGTTTCGCCGACCGGCCCTTGCCGGGCGGCATCAGAGTCCTTGCAAACCGGCGCAACCTCATTTACAGTACGGCATGGCTCCAGCCGGTTCCGGCCGCATGCCCACCGGGCGGTCGCTCCGTCCCTACAGTAACCATACAGTGAAAGAAAGCCAATGGTTCTGGTGACCGCCGCCACCGATTTTGAAATGCAGCCCTTTACCTCCGCCTGCCGCCTCGACGGTGTCAGCCGGCTTGTCACCGGCATCGGCCCGGTTGAAACAGCGGTCAATCTTTTCTCCCGGCTGAGCGGCAGGGACGGGGGCGTCAGCGCGGTGATCAATTTCGGGGTGGCCGGGGCCTATATCCAGGAGGGCGGAAACAAAGGCCCGCAGATTCTCGACATCTGCCTGGCGGAAAAGGAAATTTTCGGCGACCTGGGGATCTGCCTCGAAGACCGGATCGAACGGATCGCCGGGCCGGGACTGTCAACCCCGCTCTCCTTTCCCATGGATGCCGGGCTGCTGGCCCAGGCTGAACAGGCCCTGACGGCCGCCAGTATTTCCTGTTTCCGCGGCAACTTTGTCACGGTCGGCTGCGCCAGCGGCACGACCCGCCGGGGCAGGATGCTTGCCGGCCTGTACCGGGGCCTGTGCGAAAACATGGAAGGAGCTGCGGTGGCAAGGGTGTGCCGGGAATTCGGACTTCCCTGCCTGGAATTGCGCTGCGTCAGCAACCTGGTCGAGGACAGGGACCGGAGCCGTTGGCGGCTGCGCGACGCCTGCGCGATGGCGGCGGAGGCCGCGGCCCTGGTTGTTGCCCATATTCTGGTCAGGGGACACGTTCAAGGAGTGGAGGCACAATGAACAACCGGTTGACCATCGGCTATTCGCCCTGCCCCAACGACACCTTTCTGTTTTACGCCCTGATGCACGATCGCGTCCCCCTGGAGCGGATCAGCTTCGCGCCGCCTGTCCTGGATGATGTCGAAACCCTCAACCGCCGGGCGCTGCGGGGTATACTGGATGTAACCAAGCTGTCTTTCCATGCCCTTGGTCACGTCCTGGACCGCTACGAGATGCTGTCGGCCGGTGCCGCCCTGGGGCGCGGGTGCGGCCCCCTGCTGGTTGCCCGCCCCGGAGCCGGGCGCGACGTTTCCCGGGCAGCGATCGCCATCCCGGGGGAATACACCACGGCCGCCCTGCTCCTGAGGTTGTTCCTTCCGGAGGCCGGGAACCTGCGGGTAATGCGCTTTGAACAGATCGTCGGGGCCGTCGAGCGCGGTGAAGTGGATTACGGCGTCATCATCCATGAGAGCCGGTTTACCTATGCGGAACATGGCCTCGCATGCCTGCGGGACCTGGGCCAGTGGTGGGAGGAGGCGACAGGCCTGCCGGTTCCGCTCGGCTGCATCGCCGCCAGGCGGACGCTGGGCCAAGGAGTGGTGCGGGAGATCGACCGGGCCCTGCGGGCCAGCGTGCAATGGGCCAGGGCCAATCCGGAACGGTGCATGGATTATATCCGGCAGTATGCCCAGGAAATGGATGAAGGCGTACTGCGGAGTCACATCGGTCTCTACGTCAATGATTTCACCCTGGATATCGGCGAGGAGGGCCGGGCGGCGGTGACCGAACTGCTCCGGCGGGGCAGGGCGGCCGGGATTTTTCCGCCGGCGGCCGGGACTGTCGGGCTCCAGTCCTGATGGCGTCGATGTCAGGGGATTGCCCTATTCATGCGCCTGTCTGGGGCTGCGTGCTCATCGGCGGCAGAAGTTCGCGAATGGGAAGGCCCAAGCATCTGCTCAGGCGGGCGGGCCGGACCTGGCTGGAACTGACCGTGCAAAAGCTGATGACCCGGGTTGACGGGGTGGTGCTGTCCGGCAGCGGGGAAATTCCCGGTACGCTGGCTGCCCTGCCGGTTGTGCCCGATGCCCCCGGCCTCCAGGGGCCCCTCGCCGGCCTGGTGGCCGTGTTCCGCTGGCGGCCGGGGGTGTCCTGGCTGGTCAGCGCCTGCGATCTTCCGGAGCTCGATGGCGGTGCACTGGACTGGCTTCTTTCCTTTCGTCATCCGGGAATACGGGCCGTTCTGCCGGATCTCCGCGGCAACGGTCAGGTTGAGCCGCTGCTGGCCTATTACGACTGCCTCTGCGGGGAGCTCCTCGAGGAACTGGCTGCCCGCGGTTCGCTCCGGCTCAGCGAGCTGGTCGGCCGGCCCGGGGTCGTCACTCCGCAGCCTCCCCCTGCCCTGCGGGGGGCGTGGCGCAACATCAACACCCCGGAGGAGCTGCGGGAGATTGATAATTGTTGTCGAATGGGCAAGAAAGGAATACATTGACCATGCAGCGCGGGCTTGTGCCGTTGCCGGACCTGGCGGGCAAAGACGGCCAACGCGCTGAATGGATGAAAAGATCAATCTGATTGCCGATCCCGGGTGAAGGACTTGTATGAGGCCGGTCCCGGTTCAAGGCGTTTCAAGGAAGGTAATGAACTTGACAACACCTGCCATTCTCCGCAAAGTCGGCCTGTTGGTGCTGGGCTTGAGCATCCTGCTCCTGCCGGCGCACCCGGCCATGGCCCTGGACGAACTCCCGGAATTTTCCCTGCCCTCGGCGGTCAACGGCAAAAAAGTCAGCAGCGGAGATTTCAAGGGGAAAACCCTGCTCATCACCTTTTTTGCCACCTGGTGCCCGCCGTGCCGCCAGGAGATTCCGGCCCTGATCGAATTGCAGAAAACATTCGCCTCCAGCGGCTTCTCGGTTGTCGGCATGTCCATGGACGAAAAAGGACCGGCCGTCGTCCGGCGGCTCATCGAGAAGGAAGGGATCAACTATCCGGTCCTGATGGCCGACGCCGGGGTGGCGAGGGATTTCGGCGGGGTTTTCAGCGTCCCGACGTCCTTTCTGATCAACAGGGAGGGCAGGGTGGTCAGGAAGTATCCCGGTTACGTACCCCATGCCATGCTGGAAAAGGATATCAGGGAGATTCTGTAGTCAGGACCTGCGAAGGGAACACTGTGGGGGCAAATTTCCAGGGTTTTCCTTGACAAGCTCTCCTCGACTCTATATATTTTTTCATCGTATAGTGATGAGGTTAGGGGAAACAGTTCATAATTTCAGCAACAGGAGAAAACTATGAAAAAGCTTGTAACCGCAATTATGGTAGTGGCCTTTGCTCTGAGCTCCGCCGGAATCGTCATGGCCCAGAAACTTACCTGCACTGTGGACGCTGTTGAGGGCGACACGGTAACCATGACCTGCAAGGGCGCCGATAAGCTGAAAGCAGGCGATGAAGTACAGGTACGAGGAAAGAAAAAAGGAGCGGTGGAAGGCTGCTAAGCCTCACAGTTTTCTTCCCAATTGCAAGAGCCGGTTGATGTGGCCCATCGACCGGCTCTTTTTTGTTTTCAGGGAGCCGCGGCATGGAACTGGTCAAGGCCATAGTTCTTGGAATAATCCAGGGGTTGACGGAGTTTCTCCCCATCTCGAGTTCGGGACATCTGGTAATCGGCTCCAGGCTTCTCAATTTTCAGGAGCCAGGCATCGTCTTTGAGGTGTTCCTGCACTGCGGTACGCTCTTTGCCGTTATCCTCGTGTTCAGGGAGGAACTGCTGAAGATGCTCCGATCTCTCGTCGTTTCTTCCGCCGTCCGCCGGTCCGATCCCGAACTCGGCCATTATTTCAACTGGAGCGTTCAGGTCGTCGTGGCTACCCTGCCGGCGGTGGTCGCCGGATTGTTTCTGCGCAATTCCATCGACCGGATTTTTGACACCATCCTCATCACCTTTTTCATGCTGGCAGTCACCGGGATAATAATGGTACTGACAAAGTTTATCCGCGACCGGGGGGCCGCCGTCACCTGGCCGCGGGCCCTGATTATCGGCGTGGCGCAGGCCCTGGCCATCCTGCCCGGCCTCTCGCGCAGCGGCAGCACCATCTTCACCGGCATGCTGGTCGGCATCAACCGGGAAACGGCGGCCCGCTTTTCGTTCATCATGTCCATCCCGGCCATTCTCGGCGCCGTCGTCCTCAAGACGGGCGAACTGCTGGCGTCGCCGCCTCCCGCCGAGCAGTTTGTCAATATCGGCGCGGGCACTGCCGCCGCCCTCGTATCAGGATACGGGGCCATTGTCCTGTTGCTGAGAATTGTCCGCCGGGGTAAATTGTATTGGTTCGGCTATTATTGCCTGCTTGTTTCCGGTCTCGGCCTTACCTGGCATTATTTCGGGGCGGGTTGACCGGAACGCCCCGAGAAGGCGGGGCGGGAGCATGAGGGGCGGTCATTTCCGCCCGGGCTCCGCGGGGGCTTTGCCGAGACCCGTTTCCGGCGCAACACAAAAGGGGAGTGACAATGGATCCGCAAACCCTGCCTGCGGCTGAGCAGGCCATATATCACAGAATAAGGCAACAGTACAAGACGGCCTTCGAGCCCTTGCAACTGGGATCGATCCGGCTGAATCTGGCGACGATAACCGACCTGGAGCCCCTGCTGGAGGGGAAGGATCCGTTGAGCAACCCGTCGGAATTCCCCTTCTGGGTGAGGTTGTGGGAAGCCGCCGTGGTGCTCGCCGACTATCTGGCCGGGCAGCAGTTCGACGCGGGAACGAGACTGCTGGAACTGGGCGCGGGCATGGGCGCGCCGGGCCTGGCCGCGGCGGCGGCGGGCTGCGATGTCACCCTGACGGATTATGAGGAACGGATTCTGGATTTCGAGCGGGTCAGCGCCGCGGCAAGCAAGCTGGAAAATGTCCGTTTCGCGATCCTTGACTGGAAGAATCCTCCGGAGATGGACCGCTATGATATCATCGTCGGGGCGGAAATACTGTTCAGGGAGGAATTTTTCGAACCGCTGCTCAAGGTGATCCGCAGCGCCCTGAAACCGGACGGGGTCGTCTACCTCGCCCATGACATACGGAGGCAGAGCCTCAAGCCGTTCCTGCAAATGGCCGAAGCCGAGTATACCGTGGCCGCATCCAGGCGGACCCTGAAAATTCATGATGACGACAAGGTTATTCTGCTCAACAGATTGACGCCCAAAAAATAGCCGGTGTGTTGTGTATCCCGTTTTTCTGGACATCAGGGGCAAATTGTGCGTCGTTGTCGGCGGCGGCAGGGTGGCCCGGCGCAAGGTGGAGGGGCTGCTGGCCGCCGGGGCGGCGGTGCGGGTGATCAGTCCGGAGGTGGGCACCCACTTGGCTGCTCTTGCCGGGGAAGGGATGATAGAATGGGTGTCCAGGGCATATGCCGAAGGCGACCTGGACAAAGCCTTCCTCGTTTTCGCCGCCACCGATGACCGCCGCACCCAGGAACTGATCCGCCGCCATGCGGAGGCGCACCGCCAGTTTGTCAATATCGCCGATGATCCCGGCCGCAGCGATTTCCATGTGCCCTCCCTGTTCCGGCGGGGCGGCCTGACCATTGCCGTTTCCACCAGCGGCAAAAGTCCGGCGGTGGCGGCCCTGATCAGGAAGGAGCTGGAACACGGCTACGGTCCGGAATACGCGGTGCTGCTCGAAATAATGGCCCTGGTGCGGCAGCGGCTGAGCGTCGGCGGAAATACCCAGGATGAGCGGAAAAAAATCTATAAAAAAATTCTGCATGGGGATATACTTGCCTGGATACAAAGAGGACGGATGGACAAAGTGCGCGCCCACCTGGAAGACATCCTCGGCGCCGCGATGACGCCGGACCTGGGTAATATCGGACAGGAAATCGAATGAGCTACCTGTTGTTTCAGATCAGTTTTCTCGGCTATTTTCTGGCCATGTCGGCCTACATCGTGTTTTTCGTTTCGCAGAAAAGCCATGTCCGCCTCATTGCCCGCAACATCATTCTTGCCGCCGGGATCCTCCACACTCTGAATATCGCGGTCCGCTATTATGAAGCAGGGCACACCCCGATCACCTCGCAGCATGAAACGGTATCGTTTTTCGCCTGGGCCATAGTCTGGGGATACCTGTCCTTTCGCTGGCGCTATACTGTCAAGAATTTCGGCACCTTTGTCAGCGTCATGACGGTGGCGCTGATGTTCGTCGCCGCCCTGGCCTCCCGCGAGATTCTTCCGCTGGTTCCGGCCCTGCAGAGTTGGTGGCTTCCCGTCCATGCCTCGATTTCCATCATCGCCAACGGCTTCCTGGCCCTTGCCTGCATCGGCGGCATCATGTACCTGCTGCAGGAACGCGAAATAAAGAAAAAACGGTTCGGCCTGTTTTACTCACGCCTGCCGTCGCTGGATGCCCTTGACAAGCTGAATCATCACTGTCTTTCCATAGGCTTCCCCCTCCTGACCCTGGGCATCATATCCGGCTCGATCTGGGCCAAGCAGGCCTGGGGAGCCTACTGGCACTGGGACCCCAAGGAAACCTGGTCACTGATAACCTGGTTTCTGTACGCGGCCCTGGTGCACCAGCGGTTCACGGTCGGCTGGCGGGGCAGACCGGCGGCGATCATGACCATCATCGCTTTTCTGGCCGTGCTCTTCACCCTGTGGGGGGTCAATTATTTCCTGGGCGGAATTCATACCTATGCCTCGTGATGTGATAGTTCTGCTTGGGGTCAACCACAAGACAACACCCCTTGAGGTCCGTGAGAAGATGGCCCTTTCCGGAGGGTACGAGCAGCCTCTGAAGGATCTTGCCGCCATCGGCGGATTGAAGGAGTACTATCTGTTGTCAACCTGCAACCGGGTTGAAGTGCTGTATACCACGGACCGGCCGGCCGAGACCAGGAAGGAGGTGCTCGAGCTCCTGTTCGGCAGGGCGGTGCCGCCCAAAGAGCTTGACAGGTATGTCTACCAGTACGAAAACGAGGATGCGATTCAGCATCTGTTCATGGTGGCCTCCAGTCTTGACTCCATGATAGTCGGCGAAGCGCAGATTCTCGGACAGCTCAAGGAGGCGTACCGGCACGCCGCCGACAAAAACACCAGCGGCCTGATCCTCAACAAGCTGCTGCACAAGGCGTTTTTTGTCGCCAAAAGGGTGCGCACCGAAACCCGCATCGGGGCCAGTGCCGTGTCCATCAGCTACGCCGCGGTGGAACTGGCCCGCAAGATCTTCGGCCAGCTCGACAACAAGACGGTGATGCTGGTCGGCGCCGGTGAAATGGCCGAACTGGCCGCCGAGCATCTTGTCGGCAACGGCGTGACCAGCGTCGTCGTGGTCAACCGGACCCTGGAGCGGGCGGTCAACCTCGCCCGCCGCTTCAACGGTCGGGCGGCATCACTGGAGGAACTGGTTGACCAGCTCCAGCATGTTGACATCATCATCAGTTCGACGGGGGCGACAGGCACCATCCTGAGCAAGAAAGATCTCAAGCCCGTCATGCGCGAGCGCCGCAACCGGCCGTTGTTTTTCATCGACATCGCGGTTCCCAGGGATCTGGACCAGGATATCAATGAACTGGACAACGTCTACCTCTACGACATAGATGACCTCCAGAATGTCGTGGAGATGAACAGGGCGGAACGCGACCGGGAGGCCGTCAAGGCTGAACGGATCGTCGAGGAGGAAACGCTGAAATTCAGCACCTGGCTGGACAGCATGGAGGTTACCCCAACCATTGTCGATCTGCGCAGGATGGCGGATGAAATCTGCCGGGTCGAAGTGGAGAAAACATTGGGCAAGTTGAAGCATTTCACCCCCAAGGAACAGAAATCCCTGGAAAAAATGGCCTCGGCCATTGTGTCCAAGATGCTGCATAATCCCGTGCAGTACCTGAAAGCGGACAATGCCGACCACAGCATCCATCGTCACGGACGGATCAACACGGTACGGGAAATATTCCATCTCAATGAAAACGGCGGAAAAGAAACAGAAGGAAACCCCTGACAGGCAAAGCATCCTTGAAGACGAACTCCTCCTGGTGCGCAATTCGGGGGAAATTCCCGAAATTGCCCTGCACGCAAGCCTGTACTACCTGACCGGGGATGAAGACGGTCCGAAACTGGTCCTGGGGGACGAAGAGCGTGAGGCCCTGTACAGCGCCGCTCTTGAACGGGCCCGGGAAATAGTGCTGCGCGATCTCGAGCCGCGCAACCGCACTCTTCCCATATTCAGGGGACCGGCCAGGTCCATGGCCAACTGGCGGCGGCTGCAGGACTTCTGCGCCAGGATACAACGCTGTTGTCCCGGGTTCAACAAGAGGGTGGCCGGAGCACTGATCACCTTCCTGGAGGCGGAGATCCGCGATGTCGGAGAGGGTCGGAAGACCTCTTCCGTTAACTGCAGCGCCGGCGAACTGGAAAGGTATTGCGGCGAACTGTCCCTTCATCCGTCTTTTTTGCCCGCCGGCTGGACCGAACTGTGCACGAAATGATTCGGAGGGCGTAACGCCAGCCGCATCCGCCGGCAAAGGGACGCAGCCCTCCATCGCCGACGGAAATCGACAGCTTACGGAGCGTTCCCGTGGAACCAGCACAGAATGAGCAAGGCAGGACATTCCTTCCCGGACCCCGGCCGCTTTATACCACGCCGCAGCAGTTCGTCCTCGATCTGCTTCTGCTTGTCGGCGGCAGTGTGATCTTTGCGCTGGGCATAAATTCCATTCTCATGCCAATGCATTTTGCCACCGGCGGCATCGCGGGGCTGGCGCTGATCATTCAGAAATTTTTTCCGGCCTTGAACCTGGGGTGGATATATCTGCTGATCAATGTCCCCCTGTTCGTCCTGGCCTGGATGGCGGTGGGCCGGCGTTTCTTTTTCTACAGTGTGATCGGCATGGTCTCCCTGGCCGTGAGCCTGACGTTCGTCCAGGTGCCCATCGATCTGGACGACAGGCTGCTCAACGCGCTGCTGGCGGGAATAATTCTCGGCATCGGCGCGGGACTCTCCCTGCGCTCTTCCGGATCCCAGGGGGGGCTGGACATCCTGTCGGTCATGCTGCTGATGCGGTTTTCCGTCAGTCTCGGCAATACGGTGCTGACGATAAACACCCTGGTCCTGCTCATGGTGGCGGTCTTTTACTCGCTGGATGCCGTGCTCTACACGCTGATCGTCATTTACGTCAGCTCCAAGGTCATGAACATCGTGGTGACGGGCTTGAGTCAGCGGAAGGCGGTCTTCATCATTTCCCCC
Organism: Desulfobacteraceae bacterium; assembly: GCA_022837185.1. Lineage (GTDB taxonomy): Bacteria > Desulfobacterota > Desulfobulbia > Desulfobulbales > Desulfobulbaceae > UBA10518. Next base: position 3,587 of record JALHJD010000050.1, on the reverse strand, counting down.
CATTGGGAAGTCATTGCCCGGGAAATCCTGAAGGATATCCGCAAGGGAGTGACCATCATCGAGGGCAGGGGGGGATATTCGCATAAAGAGGAACACATCCTCTATGCGGTGATCCCCACCATGGAGATCGGCCAGATGAAAGTCCTGATCCGGCGCATCGACCCCGATGCCTTTGTGGTGATCAGCAATACCCAGGAAGTGATAAATCCGCGCATCGGCAATCAGCCCCACTGGTAGGAGGGCCCGATGCGCGGACATGCCGCTGCCCTGATTTGAAAAAGAAAACAAAAAAAGGAACGTATGAAAAGAGAACAAAATCCCCGCCGGCACAGCTCCTATGGCCTGAAAAATCACGGCCTGTCCAATCTGAATGAAGTATTCTGGAATTTACCGACCCCCAGTCTGTGTGAAAAAATTCTGATCCGGGGGGAGGGGCGGCTTTCCCATCTCGGCCCGATAGTCGTCCGCACCGGCCATCACACCGGCCGATCGGCGGACGACAAGTTCATTGTCCGGGAGCCGGGGACGGAGCACGACATTCTGTGGGGACCCATCAACCCCCCCATTTCGGAGGAACGCTTTGATCACCTGCATAAACGGATGGCCATGCACCTCCAGACCCAGGACGTTTACGTGCAGGATTGCTTTGTCGGCGCCGATCCCGAATACCGGCTTCCGGTCCGCATCATCACCCAGTACGCCTGGCACAGTCTCTTTGCCCGCAACATGTTCATCCAGGCGACCGCCCAGGAACTGCACAGCCATGTACCGGAGTTCACGGTGATCAATGTCCCGGGATTTCACGCCTCGCCGAAGCTCGACGGCACCAACTCGGAAACCTTCATCATCATCAATTTCAAGAAAAAGCTGGTTCTCATCGGCGGCACCAGCTACGCGGGAGAAACGAAGAAATCGATTTTTTCGGTGATGAATTATCTCATGCCCAGGAGGGGGGTGCTGTCCATGCACTGCTCCGCCAATACGGGCAACGATGAGGATACCGCCCTCTTTTTCGGGCTCAGCGGCACGGGCAAGACGACCCTGTCCGCGGTGGCTGGCCGCACCCTGATCGGGGACGACGAGCACGGCTGGAGCGATGAGGGCATATTCAATTTCGAGGGGGGATGCTATGCCAAGCTGATCAGGCTGTCCCCCGAAGCGGAGCCGGAAATCTATTCGACCACCAGACGGTTCGGCACCATCCTGGAAAACGTGGCCCTTGATTCCGCTTCCAGGCAGATCGACCTCTATGACGACTCCTTCACCGAAAATACCCGGGGCTCATACCATATTTCCGCTATTCCCAACGCCAGCCGGAGCGGCCTGGCCAGTCATCCGCGGACGATTATCTTCCTGTCGGCGGACGCCTTCGGAGTGCTGCCGCCCATCGCCAAACTGACCAGGGAGCAGGCCATGTACCATTTTATTTCCGGCTATACGGCCCGGGTGGCGGGGACCGAGCGCGGCGTCACCGAGCCCACGCCGGTTTTCAGTGCCTGCTACGGCGCGCCGTTCATGCCCATGCATCCAATGACCTATGCCGAACTGCTGGGCCGGAAGCTCGATCGTCATGATTCCCAGGTATGGCTGATCAATACCGGCTGGACCGGAGGTCCCTGTGGCATCGGCAGTCGGATGGAGATCAAGTACACCAGGGCCATGGTCGACGCCGCCCTGAACGGCCGCCTGGATGACGTGCCCACCGAACAGGAGCCCTTTTTCGGTCTGCATGTGCCGCTGCACTGTCCCGATGTGCCCGACGGAGTGCTGGATCAGCGCGGCAGCTGGGCCGATCCCGGCGCCTACGACGCCCAGGCCGGCAAGCTGGCGCGGATGTTTGCCGAGAATTTCCGGCAGTTTGACAGCCGGACAACTCCGGAACTCCGCGCCGCCGGGCCATACATCCCTTGATCCTCCGGCGGACGGCGGCAACAGCAGAAGGAGCAGACCCCGTTCCCGGCCGGCAGACGGCGTTTTGCCGGGGGGATGGGCAAGGAGCATGACAAACTATCTCGTCATAGGCAACGGCGTGGCCGGCACCACGGCGGCCGAGTACATCAGGAAAAATGATCCGGCCGGGAAAATCACCATCCTCAGCGAGGAGGACCTGCCCTTCTATTCCCGGATCCGCCTGATCGATTACCTGGGCGGCGACGTCGAAGAAGAGCGGCTGATAATCAGGAGCAGGGACTGGTACGGCGAGCGGGGAATCGAGCTGATCACCGGGGTCAGGGCCATCGACGGCGATCCGGCCCGGCGCACCGTTCTTACCGGGGACGGGGGCGAATTCGGCTACGACCGGCTGCTGCTGGCCACCGGAGGGCATTCTTTCGTGCCCCCCATCACCGGGGCCGGCACCCGGGGAACCTTCACCCTGCGCAATATCAGGGACGCCAGGGAAATCGTGTCCTGCTGCCTGCGGGGCGGCGACCTGGTCATGATCGGCGGGGGCCTGCTGGGGCTGGAAGCAGGCAACGCCCTGCGAAGGCGGGGCATGAACGTCACGGTGGTCGAGTTCCTTCCCCGCCTCCTGCCCCGGCAGCTCGATGCCAGGGGGGCCGCGAAGCTTACCCGGATCATGGAGGACATGGGCTTTGCCTTTCACATCGGTACATCGGTGCGGGAAATACGGGGGGAGGAGAACGTCGAGGGGGTGGTTCTGCAGAGCGGGGAACAGATCCCCGCCGATGTGGTGATCATGGCGGCGGGGATCCGGCCGAATCTGGAGTTGGCCCGCCGGCTCGGCCTGCAATGCGAACAGGGAATAGTCGTGGATTCCCTGCTCAGAAGCAGCCGGCCGGAAATTTTCGCCGCCGGCGACGCCGCCGAGCACAACGGGGTGGTGTACGGCATCTGGCCCGCGGCGATGGAGCAGGGCAGGGCGGCGGGGACCAACATGACCGGGGGGCGCCTGGAGTACCGGGGCACGACCGTGGCCAACCGGCTCAAGGTCGCCGGCATCGATCTTGCCTCGGTGGGGGAGATCGATCCGGAAAACCGGTACCGCGCAGAGATCGAGGAGACGGACACGGTCTACAAGAAGCGGGTCTACGACGATGACGGCAGGCTGGTCGGCTGCATTCTGCTGGGCGACATTTCCGATTATGGAGCCGTTGCCCGGGAGATAGGGGAAAAGGGCGGCGGGGAGCCGCCGCGGCCGTGCCGGGAGTGATCAGAGCCGTTTCGCCTTCCAGTATCTCCTGGACCAGTACTGGTCGTCCAGCCGGGACAGGGTGACGCCCTTCCGGGAGGAGACGTGCATGAACCTCCCGCCGTCCACGTAAATGCCCACATGCCTTGACCGCAAACCCGTTTTGAAAAAGACCAGATCACCCGGCAGCAGGTTGTTGATGCCGACGTTTCTGCCCAGGGCCGCCAGTTCACTGGTGTTGCGGGGCACATCGAGGCACAGTTGCGAACGGTAGGTGAGATGGACGAACCCGGAGCAGTCAACGCCGTTTCTGCTCAGGCCGCCTGCCCTGTAGCGGGTCCCCTTCCAGGCAAGATAGTGATCGAGGAGTTTTTTTCTCACCAGGGGCGGATTGCTCAGGGAGACGGCCTCCCGGCACTGGTCGATGGTTGTCCGC
>JALHJD010000369.1 GCA_022837185.1 Desulfobacteraceae bacterium | reverse complement strand
GGTGCACGGAGGGGGGGTGAAGGGGGCTGTAAACCGCCAAGCCGCCAGGCTTCAAACTCCAAACTGCCGACTGCCGACTGCCGACTGCCAACTTTTCCGACCCCGGCCGGAACCTGTCATCTGTCCTCTGGCTTCTGATATGGCAGGGAAGCAATAAATTCGTCCAGGCCGTTCGTATACAACTCCCCGCTTGCCAGAAACCCTTCATTGTGGCCGCCCCGGATGGCGAGGAACGATTTCGGCTCCCCTGCCGCTTCGTACAACCGCTGGCTGTTTTCATACGGAATGATTTCATCGTCCGGGCTGTGGATGATCAATATCGGACAGGAAACGCTGTGGAGCGCTGCAACGGTGTCGTATCTGAACCTGCTCAACAGCCGGACCGGGAAGATCGGATAATACCGGCCCGCCAAATCGGGGACCGAGGTAAAAACCGACTCGAGAATCAGGGCGCCGGGCACGGCCGTGGCAGCCTGGCGGGCGGCTATGGCCCCTCCCAGGGACCGGCCGAACAGGATGATGCTCTCCGGCCTGATCCCCCTGTCCTCCGTCAGGTAGCGCCAGGCCGCCTCGGCGTCCAGGTAGGTCCCCTTCTCGCTCACCCTGCCCTCGCTCTGCCCGTAGCCGCGATAATCAAAAATCAGGACCGACAATCCCAGGTTATGGAATATTCTCAATGAATCAAGACGGTGGGAGATGTTGCCGGCGTTGCCGTGAAAGAAAAGCAGGACCGCCCTTTCCTGTTTCGCCGGTACAAACCACCCGTACAGCCGGACCCGGTCGGCGGTGGTCAGGGTCACAGACTCGTAGTGCAGGCCAATGGCCGCGGGTGTCGCGCCGAGCTCCCGTGAAGGCAGATTCGGATAATACAGCAGCCTGGATTGCATGAAAAACAGCCAGGCGCAGAGCAGAATATATCCTCCTCCGCCCAGCACAAGCAGCGGCATGATAAAATGCATTACCCCACCTCTGTTCGCCAATATTGCCAGCTCCTCTCCTGTGCCGCCGATTGACGGAATGTTGCAAGCGGAAAAAGCGGATGAATCCTGCCCTGCAATACCGTATAATAGGTACAATCATAATTGCAACCGGTGAATCGCTTCCTTGCACCGGGAAGCCGGAGAGAAGGGGAATGAAGCAACGGAGAGAAAATCATGGTCCTCATTGAAGCATACAGTTTCGGGCGGATGGTGGTCGACGGAGCGGCCTATACCAAGGACATCATCATTTTCCCTGACAACCGGATACTCAGTCCCTGGTGGCGCGCCCAGGGCCACAGCCTTGCTGTCGCCGACCTCACCGATCTGATCGCCATGCAGCCCGAATGCATCATTGCCGGCACCGGAGCCAGCGGGCTCATGCGGCCGGAGGCGGAGCTGACGCGCCTGCTCTCTGACAGGAATATAGAATTCATTACCCTGCCGACCGACCAGGCCGTCAGGGAGTTCAACCAGCGGGCCGCAAAGGAAAAGGTCGGCGGCTGCTTTCATCTGACCTGCTGACCTTCGGGACCGTCCGCAAGCTCCGTCCGCCGGGTTGGATTATACCCTGATTCCGGGGCCCAGCCCGGCCTGCAGGGGATGCGTCCCCCAAGCCCTTATTCGCATGATACGGTGAAAAGGAAAAATGATTGAAACGGCAAGCGTGGCTCTGGCCACTTTTTTTGCGACGGTCGGTCCGCTGGATGTGGCGATGATCTTCGCCGCCCTGACGGCCCGTCAGAGTCCGGCCGCCCGGCTCAGGATGGCCGTTCGCGGCACCCTGACCGCCGCAGCCATCCTGTTCGTCTTTGCCCTGTTCGGTGAAACCCTGCTGTCCCTGCTGGGCATCTCGCTGGCCGCTCTCCGGACCGCCGGCGGCATCCTGCTGCTGCTCATCGGCATCGAACTGGTGTTCGCCCGGACTTCCGGAGCAACATCAACGA
>JALHJD010000049.1 GCA_022837185.1 Desulfobacteraceae bacterium | reverse complement strand
AACGATTTTCATTTAATTTGCAAGGCCGGTTTGCCGGGAAGCGGGAAAAACGGCAAACGGCCGGCGGATACGACAGATTGAATCTTTGCCGGATTGACGGTACAATACCAGGACCCATGTGCTGTTTGCCCGGGTGATGAGAAGAGAGGAGAAAAAAATGCTGCTGCGCCTGCGCGCCATCGTTCGCTGCCTGCTGCCCGTGCTGATCGGCGCGGCCGTTCTTCTGCCGGGAAACCATGCGGCCGCGATTGATGCGGCGCTTCCCGGTGATCGGGAGCGGGCCAGAGACATTCTCGAAACCATCGATGATCTGTGGCGGTCGACTTCATCGGCCGCCAGGCTCCGGATGGTCGTGACAACCGCGCAGTACACCCGGACATTGGTCATGGAGGGCTGGACCAAGGGCAAGGAGAAGTCCCTGATCAGGATCATCTCGCCGCTCAAGGAAAAGGGAACCGTCAGCCTCAAGGACGGCAATACCATGTACACCTATCTGCCCAAAACCGACCGGGTCATCCGCCTCACCTCAGGGATGATGATGGGATCCTGGATGGGCAGCCACTTCACCAACGATGACCTGGTGAAAGATTCACGGCTTGCCGATGATTATGAACCGTCCCTGACCTTTGAGGGCCCCCGCGGCGGCGAGAAAGTCATTGAGTTTGAACTGCTGCCCAAACCGGACGCCCCGGTTGTCTGGGGCCGGATCGACATGGTGGTCCGAACCGCGGACCTGCTGCCCCTTTCCGCCCGTTATTACGACGAGGACATGGTCCTGGCCCGCACCCTTGATTTCATGGACATCAGGGAAATGGGCGGCAGGATGCTGCCTGCCCGGCTGCGCATGGTGCCGGCGGACAAGCCCGCCGAGTTCACCGAGCTGACCTATCTGGACATCGAATTCGACATCGATGTTCCCGATTCCCTTTTTTCCCTCATGCAGCTTCGCAGAATGTGAGCCCATGCTGGTACTGAAACTGGCCGGCAAGAACGTAGTGCGCTACCGGTTCAGGAGCCGGGTGACCATCGGCGCCATGGCGTTTGCCGGCGGCATCATGATTTTTTACGCAAGCCTTCTGGAGGGATGGCTCGGCGCCATGGAGACCAACGCGGTGGCCATGGAAATGGGCGAACTGCAGATCCATGCCCCGGACTATCTGCTTGATCCGGACCTCTACAAGCTGATCGAGGATGAACGGGCTGTCCTTGAACGGGCGGCGGCCGCCGGTTTTTCGGCTGCGGCCCGGCTGCTTGGCGGAGGATTGGCGGCCGCCCATGAAAATTCAACCGGGGTGAACATCCGGGGCGTCGATGCCGCCGAGGAACAGGTCGTCCGGCTGCACCGCCATGTCCGAAGCGGGGAGTGGCTGGCACCGGGGGTGACCGGGGAAGTGGTCATCGGCCAGCAGCTGGCCACCATCCTCGGCGTCCAACCGGGAAACGAAATAGTCCTTATCGGGCAGGCGGCGGACGGCTCCATGGCCAATGACCTGTTCATCGTCCGCGGGGTGTTGAAGTCGGTGGGGCAGGGCATCGACCGGGCCGGGGTTTTCATGGGCGCCCGGGATTTCCGGGAATTTTTCGCGCTCCCCCGGGGCGTGCATGAAATCGTGCTGAAACGCAACGATTCCTCCGTGCCCCTGGATCGGGCCACCCGGGACCTGGCCGCCGGATTTCCGGACCTGGAGGTGCAAAACTGGCGGCAGCTGCAGCCGACCCTGGCCCGGCTCCTGGACCTGTCCGATGTGTCGCTGGTGATCATGCTGCTGATCATCTATGCGGCCGTCGGGATGCTGACCATGAACGCCATGCTCATGGGTGTCTTTGAGCGCATCCCGGTGTTCGGGGTCATGAAGGCCGTCGGCTTTTCGGGGCCCAGGCTCTTCGGACTGATCTTTGCCGAGACCCTGATTCAGGTGACCATTGCCTCTCTGCTCGCCGCCGCCGGCGGTCTGCCGCTCGCCCTGTATTTTGAGCGCCGCCCCATCGATTTTTCCTTTTTTCTCCGCGAGTCCTCGACCATTGCCGGCATAGCATTCGAACCCCAGTGGTATTGCCTGGTCACTCCGGCCAGCGTCCTGCTGCCGTTGGCCTGCCTGTACGCGGCCGCGCTGCTGTCCATCTGCTACCCGGCGGCAAAGGCGGCCCTGATCAGTCCCGTGCGGGCCATACATCATACCTGAGCGGAGCGGGCAACGTGCAACTCAATATGCTCGCCTGGCGCTCGCTGTCCAGAAACAGGCGCCGGACCCTGATCACCGGATTTTCCATAGCGTTCGGCATCTTTCTCGCCGTCACCTTCACCGGTTCCGGGGATTATTCGTACACCAGCATGATCGACACCGGCGCGGCGATGGGGCAGGGCCATGTCAGCGTGGCGGCGGTGGGGTACAATGCCCGGCCGGCCCTGTCCCGCTGGCTTCCGGATCCCGGGCCGGCCATGGAGATTGCCCGCGGCCAGGCGGCGGGAGTGTATCCCCGCATCATGGGCCAGGGGATGTTCGCGGCCGGGGCCAGGAACGTCGGAGCCGTGTTCCTGGCCGTTGACCCGGCCCGAGAGCATGCCGGCCATAATTATTTTGTCCGCTCCATTGTCGAGGGGGAGCTTTTTGCGGAGGGAGACGGCCGGGGAGCGGTGATCGGCGCCGGAATGGCCGAAAAACTGAACCTGCGCCCGGGGAAGAAGGTCATTCTCACCGTCACCGACCGGGACGGCCAACTGACCAGCGAACTGTTCCGGGTCAGTGGGATTTTCCGGACCGGGGACCGTGCCGCTGATTCCGGCTTTGTGCTGCTGCCGCTGGATCGGGTCAGGCGGACCCTGGGCTACGGGACCGGCGGGGTCACCTTTGTCGCCGTCTACCTGGACGATCAGCGGAGGGTCAATGAAGTGGCCGCCGAGCTGGCCCTGCGCCTTACCTCCCGGCAGGACGTCGAGGTCCTGACCTGGCGTGAAACCCAGCCCGACCTGTCCGGCCTGATCGCCGTCGACCGGTTGTTCAACTATCTCCTGCAGCTCCTCGTCGGCATGATTATCGCCGCCGGCATTCTCAATACCATGCTGATGAGCGTACTTGAGAGGAGGAGGGAGCTGGGAATCATGATGGCCCTGGGGATGACCCCGGGTCAGGTCGTCCGCCTGGTCCTCATCGAATCCTTCTGGCTCGGCTGCCTCGGGGTGGTGATGGGGATAGTGCTGACCGCGCCCTGGTTCCACTACATGAGCCAGACGGGGATCGACCTCAGCAGGCTGATCGGGCAGGAGTACAGCGCCGCCGGCGTCCTTGTCGATCCGGTGATGAAACTGAGGCTGTACAGGGAAAGCGGCGCCGCCATACTCGCCGCCGTGTTCACGCTGACGCTGGCTGCCGCGGTGTATCCAGCCATTCGGGCCGGCCGCATCATGCCGGTGGATGCCATCAAAGAGAAGTGACATGGGGGATGACATGATCGTCCGGCTCGCCGGGGTAAGCAGGGTCTACATGCAGGGCAATATCGAGGTCAGGGCCGTGGACAATCTCGATCTCACCATCAGGGAAGGCGAGTTCAGCGCCCTCTGCGGACCTTCCGGGTCCGGCAAAACAACCATTCTCAATCTCATCGGGGCGCTGGACGCGCCGACCTCGGGCACGGTGTTTCTCGAGGGCAGAGACCTGTCGGCCCTGGGCCGCGGGGAGCTTTCCCGGTTGCGGCGGGACCGGATCGGTTTCGTGTTTCAGGCCTATAACCTGGTGCCGGTGCTGACCGCCTATGAAAACGCCGAATTTGTTCTGGCCCTGCAGAACGTTCCGCCGCCGGAGAGAAGGAAAAGGGTCATGGCGGTCCTGGAGGAGGTCGGCATGGCCGACTACATCGACCGCCGACCCGATGAACTTTCCGGCGGCCAGCAGCAGCGGGTGGCCATTGCCCGGGCGGTTGTCTCGGAACCGGCGATCGTCCTCGCCGATGAGCCCACCGCCAATGTCGACACCGAGGCCGCTGATACCATTCTTGACCTCATGGAGCGGCTCAACAGGAACAAAGGGGTGACCTTTCTCTTCTCCACCCACGACCAGCGGGTCATGCGCCGGGCCGGCCGGCTGGTCCGCCTGCGGGACGGCCGGCTGGAGGCCGATGAGGCCGTGCCATGAAAATTTTCCTTTTTGTGCTGGGAGCGGGATTGGCAACAGTCTCCCTGTTGCTGCCGCCCTCTCCGACAATGGGGTTTTACCAGGCTGAGGCGGGAGACCACACCCTTCACCTCACCGGTTCCGTCAGCGCCGGTCTGGGCCGGGCCCTTTACCCCGACGTTCCTCAACTGTACGCGGAACGGGGCGATACGGCCTGGAGCGGCGACGTCCGCCTTCTTGCCGACGCCTTTAAGGCAGACACCCTGCGGGCCGGTGTCAACATTCTCCAGTTTTACCATTCGACCCCGCCGTTTTCCCGGGGAGGCGAAGTGTTCGATGTCCGGGACGTCGAGCGGAGCGGGCTGTTCTTCCTGTCGGAGCACCAGGGCGCTCATACGCAGGCCGGCCTGGTCCTTGATGCCTTCCGGCTGGCCTGCGGCGGCGGGCGGAATGAACTTGTCGTCGGCCGCCAGCCGGTGAGCCTGTCGGTGACGTTTTACTTCTCCCCCAACGATTTTTTTGCCCCCTTTGCGCCGCAGACCTTTTACCGGGTCTACAAGCCCGGTGTCGACGCGCTCCGGTTCGAACGGCGGTTGTCCAACCTGTCACAGCTCACGGTTATCGGGGTCCTGGGGTATGAACGGGACCCGCAGGCGGACAGCGGCTGGAGCAGGTCGCCCGACTGGGACCGGACCTCGGTCCTTGGGCGCTATGTCCTGGACGCCGGGGGTTTCGAATGGGGGGCGCTGGGCGGCGTGGTCCGGGACAGTCCGGTTGCCGGGGCGTCCCTGCAGGGGGAGTTGTTTCACTGGCTCGGCATCCGCGCCGAGGGGCATTACCTTGACAGCCGGCAGGAGGACCGGGCGGGGGGATTGATGGTGAACATCGGCCTGGAGCACCAGTTCAGCGGCAACCTCACCATCCGGCTGGAACAGATGTACAACGAGGGGGGATATTCTTCCGCCGCTCAGGCCCAGGCGGACCTGCTGGCCGGCACTGGTCGCTCCGGTTATCTGGGCCGGCAGTACACCGCGTTGAACATCGGCTATGAATTTACCCCGCTTCTCCGGGCTGAAATCCTTCACCTTCGCAACTGGACGGACGGTTCCCGCGCCACCTCCCTGTATGGGGTCTATTCCCTGTCCGACGAAGCGGAACTGGCTCTGACCGTGACCATCCCCGCCGGCGACGCCGCCGGCGGCAGAACCCCGCCGGCGGAATTCGGGGTGCAGCCGGTATGGTGCGCGCTGGTGTACCGGCACTATTTTTAGCCGGCCGGCCGATGTATTTATTCTTGACATGGGCAGGTGTTTTATAGTTATATTAGCAATTCTTCTGACCAGATTATATTGACGTGTGATTGCATAGACGGAGGAATCTCATGTACGCTATTATTCGCACCGGTGGAAAACAGTATCAGGTTGCGGCCGGTGATACCCTGCGGGTCGAGAAACTGCAGGGCAATGTCGGTGATACCATCGAGTTGGCCGATATCCTGATGGTGGTTGACGGTGAAAACGTCAGGATCGGCACGCCGGTTCTCGACGACGCCAAGGTCACGGCGAGGATCGCGGAGCAGGGCCGGGCAAAAAAGGTCGTGGTTTTCAAAAAGAAGCGGCGCCAGGGCTACCGGGTCAAAAAAGGCCACCGGCAGCAGTACACGGCGCTGATCATTGAGGAAATTTCAGCCAAGTAACACAACGCAAGGGGTTTAGGCATGGCACATAAAAAGGCGGGCGGCAGTTCCCGTAACGGCCGCGACAGCAAGGGACAGAGACGGGGCGTAAAAAGGTTCGGCGGCCAGGCGGTCCGGGCCGGCAATATCCTGGTGCGCCAACTGGGAACCAGGATTCACCCCGGTGAGAATGTCGGCTGCGGCAGGGATTACACCCTTTTTGCAAAAGTGGACGGTGTGGTCCGCTACGAATCCTTCGGCAGCAACCGGAAGCGGGTGAGCGTCTATCCGGAATAGTTGCCGCCGGCTCCACCCGGCAGGGGTATCTGCCGGGCTGACACGGGCCGATTCCCGGGAACATATACTCGACCTCAAGCGCGCTTGACGGTCGAGTTTTTTTTTGGATGTGGTGATGGCTTTTGTCGATGAGGCCAAATTTCAGGTAAAAGGGGGAGACGGCGGCAACGGCTGCGTCAGTTTCCGGCGGGAGAAGTTTGTCCCCCGGGGCGGCCCCAACGGCGGCGACGGCGGCGACGGGGGCAGCGTCTACCTGGAGGCGGACCCCCGCAAAATTTCGCTGCTTGATTTTCGCTACGCATCCCATTTCAAGGCGGAACGGGGTCAGAACGGGGCCGGCAAGGACATGCACGGCCGCAGCGGCCGGGACTGCATTGTCAAGGTGCCCGTGGGATCGGTGATCAGGGACGCCGAGAGCGGTGAGGTGCTGGCCGATCTGACGGAGCCCGGCGCCAGGTACCTGGCCGCCCGCGGCGGCAGGGGCGGGCTCGGCAACAGCCGGTTCGCCACCTCCACCAACCGGGCGCCGCGCAGGGCCACCCCGGGCGGACCCGGCCAGGAGCGCTGGCTCAGAATCGAACTGAAGCTGCTGGCCGACGTGGGCCTGATCGGGCTGCCCAACGCCGGGAAGTCGACCCTGCTTTCGAAGCTGTCCGCCGCCAACCCCAAAATTGCCCCCTATCCCTTTACCACCCTGTCCCCGCAGCTCGGCGTTCTGCGGCTGGCAGACGGGACTTCGCGCATAATCGCCGATATCCCCGGCCTCGTAGAGGGGGCCCACCAGGGCATCGGGCTCGGGCACCGGTTTCTGCGGCACATCGAACGGACCTCGATTCTCCTGCACGTTGTCGACTCCAGTACCGGCGTGGATCGGCCCCTGGCGGACTTCCGCGTCCTGGAAAACGAGCTTGCGGCGTATAACAGCGAGCTTCTCAAGCGGCGATATGTTATTGTCCTGAACAAGATCGACCTGGTCGATGCGGCCCGCCTTGCCGAGCTGCGGCAGCGTTTCTCCCGGGAGGGGCTGCGGACGGTTGCGGTTTCGGCCCTGACCGGGCAGGGGCTGGACAGCCTGACCGAACTGCTGACGGATATCCTGGACGAGGAGGAAGCGGGAAAAAATGACTTTTCAGGTCAATAAGGATGACGGGCTCTATTATCGTCAAACCCTCTTTGACCGGGCCAAACGGGTCGTGGTCAAGGCCGGCAGCGCTGTTCTGACCGACTGCCACGGCCTGAAAACGGAGGTCATCGACAATCTGGCCCGGGAACTGACCTTTCTGCGCAGCACGGACCGGGAGGTCATCCTGGTCAGTTCCGGGGCGGTTGCGGCAGGCCGGCAGCGGCTGGGGCCGGGCCGGAAGTCCGGCGGAGGCCTCAAGGTCAAACAGGCCTTGGCGGCCATGGGGCAGGGACTGCTGATGCAGGCCTACGAGCAGGCGTTCGGGGGTCAGGGCCAGAAGGTCGCCCAGGTCCTGCTGACCCATGCCGACCTGTCCAGCCGCGACCGCTACCTCAATGTCCGCAACACCATCCTGACGCTCTTTGAATTCGGCGTCATACCCATCATCAACGAAAACGACACCGTTTCGGTCGAGGAACTCCGGTTCGGCGACAACGACACCCTCGGCGCCCTCATTGCCAACATGATCGGGGCGGATATGTACATCATCCTCACCGATGTCGACGGCCTGTATACGGCCAGTCCCGGCGACGACCCCGACGCCCGCCCGGTATACACGGTGGCCAGGATCAATCGAGAGGTCGAGGCGATGGCTGGGCACTCCCACAGCGCTCTCGGCACCGGGGGGATGCAGTCCAAGATCCGCGCGGCCAAGATGGTGGCGGCCTGCGGCGGCAGCTCGTTCATCGGGCCGGGCAACAGGAAGGATATCCTCAAGGATCTGTTCAGCGGCAACATGGTGGGGACCTTCTTCCTGCCCAGCCCGGAGAAGATCAGGAGCCGGAAGCACTGGATAGCGTATGTCCTGCGGCCGCAGGGCTATTTTGTCCTGGACGGCGGCGCCTGCCGGGCGATCGTTCAGGGCGGGAAAAGTCTGCTGCCGTCCGGCATCCTGGAAGTGAGCGGCAGTTTCGGGGTCGGCGCCCCGGTGCAGTGCCGGGACACCGCCGGCAGGATCATCGCCGCGGGCCTGACCAACTACGCCGCGGAGGACATTGCCAGGATCAAGGGGCATAACAGCCGTGAAATCAAGAAGATTCTCGGATTCAGCGACAGCGAGGAAGTTATCCATCGGGACAACCTTGTGCTGCTGAACAATGAGCAGGAAGTCGATGCAATACCAGTCAGTACCGGAGAGGGAGGAAAAGAGCGATGGACAGCAGGCAGATAGAGAACACGGTAGTCGAAATGGCAAAACAGGCCCGCCGGGCTTCGCGTATTCTGGCCGCGGTGCCGTCATCGACCAAGGATCGGGTCCTGCTGCGGACCGCCGATGCCCTGATGCATCGGCGTGATGAACTCGTGGTTGAGAATGAAGTCGACCTTGCCAACGGCCGGGCCAAAGGCATGTCCGCCGCCATGCTTGACCGGCTGGCGCTGACCGACAGGGTTATTGAATCGATGGCGGCGGGATTGCGGGAGGTGGCCGCCCTGCCCGATCCCGTCGGCGGGGTGGAAAGCATAAAGCGGCGGCCCAGCGGCATCATGGTCGGCCGCATGCGCGTTCCCCTGGGGGTGGTGGGGATGATCTACGAATCCAGGCCCAACGTGACCATCGATGCGGCGGCCCTCTGCCTGAAATCCGGCAATGCCGTCCTCCTGCGCGGCGGATCCGAGGCGCTTCTTTCCAATCTGGCCCTGGCCGGAATTCTGCGGGAGTCACTGGCGGCGGAAAACATTGATCCGGCAGCGGTCCAGGTCATCCCGGTCACCGACCGCACGGCGATAAACATCATGCTGGCCCAGGAAGAGTACATCGACCTCATCATTCCCCGGGGCGGGGAGGGGCTTATCCGGTTTGTCGCCGAAAACTCGAGGATCCCGGTTCTCAAGCACTACAAGGGAGTCTGCCATGCCTATGTCGACCATGATGCCGATGTGGACATGGCCGTGCGCATTGTCATGAACGGCAAGACCCAGCGGCCGGGGGTGTGCAATGCCCTGGAGGGTCTCCTGGTGCACGCGGATATTGCCGGTGCTTTTCTGCCGGCCGCGGCGGCCCGACTGGCGGCGGCCGGGGTCGAACTGCGGGGCTGCCCCCGGAGCCGCGCCCTGGTTGCCGGAATGACGCCGGCGGCCGACAGCGACTGGGGAACGGAATTTCTTGATCTGATCCTGGTGGTCAAGGTGGTGGAGGACATGGACGAGGCCATGCGCTATATTCAGGAGTACGGCTCCCAGCATACCGAGGTCATCGTCACCCGGTCCTATGCCAATGCGCAGCGGTTCCTGCGGGAGGTG
The DNA here is from genome assembly GCA_022837185.1 of Desulfobacteraceae bacterium. Lineage (GTDB taxonomy): Bacteria > Desulfobacterota > Desulfobulbia > Desulfobulbales > Desulfobulbaceae > UBA10518. The sequence goes on along the minus strand of JALHJD010000049.1, from coordinate 4,341 downwards.
GACGCCTCGGCGGTGATGGTCAACGCTTCCCCCCGGTTCAACGACGGCGGCCAGTTCGGCCTGGGGGCGGAGATCGGCATCTCCACCACCAAGCTCCATGCCTACGGCCCCATGGGGCTGGAGGAATTGACGACCCGGAAATTTATCGTCTACGGTGACGGGGAAGTGCGGTCGTAGTCGCGGTGCGCACCTGCGGGAAAATGGAGCGGATCGGCATACTGGGCGGCACCTTCGATCCGGTGCACCTGGGGCATCTTGCCGTCGCCCGTACCGTTCGGGAGCGCTATGGCCTCGATCTTGTCCTGTTCATTCCGGCTCCCAGTCCCCCTCACAAGGACCGTGAACTGACGCCCTTTGCCCACCGGATGGCCATGCTGGATGCGGCCCTGGCCGATGATCCCGGTCTGCGGGCCTCCCCGCTGGAGGCCGAACGCCCCCCGCCTTCCTATACGATCGAAACCCTGGAGGAACTGCACCGCCGCCTCCCGGGCCGGAAGCTGTACCTGGTCATCGGCGCCGACATGTTCGTCGAAATCGAACTCTGGTACCGCTATGCTGAAATTTTCCTGCTCGCCGATCTGATCGTGGCGGCGCGGCCCGGTTTTTCCGTTGCGGCGGTGACTGCCAAGGTCGAGGCGCTGCCCGGGCGTTTCAGGTACGATGCCGAGCGCCGGATGTGGCATCGAGAGGACGGCTTCCGGATATTCTACGTGCCGGACATCGCCGTCCCGATATCGTCGTCGGAGATCAGGAAGCGGCTGGCCCGAGGCGGGTCGGTTGACAAACTGCTGCCGGCGGAAGTACTTGCGTATATCCGGCATCATGGCCTCTATGCTCGCCTTTCCCGATCGAAACCGGCGGGGAGGGAAGGGTGCGAACCAGCAAAGGGGTGATCATCAGTCGTGCGCTATCGAGCTGATCTGCATATCCATTCGCCCTTTTCCAGGGCGACGAGCAAGGCGGGCACCCTGCATGGCCTTGCCGCCTGGGCGGCGGTCAAGGGCATCGATGTGGTCGGTACCGGCGATTTCACCCATCCGGGCTGGCAGCGGCAGATCAGCGGAAACCTGGAGGAAGCCGAGCCCGGATTTTTCCGGCTCAAGGACCCGGGGAGCGAGGCGGCGGCCCGCGTCCTGCCCCCCGGCCTGGAAGCTGAGGCCAACGGTGTCCGGTTTGTCCTGTCCGCCGAGATCAGTTCGATTTATAAAAAGGACGGGCGGGTCCGCAAGGTGCACACTGTCCTGTTCGTCCCGGACATGGATTCGGTCCGGAGGATCTCCGCCACCCTTTCCGGCATCGGCAACCTCGAATCCGACGGCCGTCCCATCCTCGGCCTCGACTGCCGCGATCTGCTGGAAATCCTGCTGGAGAAGGCGCCCGAGGGCTTCCTGGTGCCGGCCCATGTCTGGACTCCGTGGTTTTCGCTGTTCGGTTCCAGATCAGGGTTTGATGCCATCGAAGAATGTTTCGGCGACCTGACCGGCCATGTTTTCGCCCTGGAAACCGGCCTTTCCTCCGATCCGGACATGAACCGTCTCATATCCGCCCTGGACCGGTTTTCCCTGATCTCCAACTCCGACTGCCACTCTCCGGCCAAGCTGGGCCGGGAGGCCAATATTTTCACCACCGGGTTTGATTTTTATTCCCTGCGTGATGGTCTGCGTGAGCCCGTCGACGCCGACGGCCGGCAACGGTTCGCCGCCACCGTCGAGTTTTTCCCCGAAGAGGGAAAATATCACCTGGACGGTCATCGAAAGTGCGGAATCAGCCTGGAGCCGGTAGAAACAAGGAGAATGAAGGGCATCTGTCCGGTATGCGGCAATCCGCTGACCGTGGGTGTTTTGAGCCGGGTCATGGAACTGGCGGACCGGGAGCGGCCCCGTTATCCGCCCGCGGCCCCGGCGGTGTTCAGCCTTGTGCCTCTGCCCGAACTGCTGGGCGAACTCCTGGGAACCGGTCCGGCCTCCAAGCGGGTGAGCAATGCCTATGTCCGGCTCATCCGCCGCTTCGGCTCGGAACTGGACATCCTGCTGGAAACGGACACCGCCGCTCTCGCCGCCGAAGCGTCGCCGCTGCTGGCCGAGGCGGTGGCACGGGTGCGCACCGGCCGGGTCATCAGGAACGCCGGCTATGACGGGGTATACGGCACAGTCAGGGTGTTCAGCGACCAGGAGCGCAAGGAGTTCGGCGGCCAGATGCAGCTTTTCCATACCGGACCGGCGCGGACTGCGGCGCCGGCAAAAAAGGCCCCCCCTCCCGGCCCTGACCCGCCCGGGCCCCCCGTTGTCCCCGGGCCGGCTGCCTCCCGGGGGCTCAACCCGGAACAGGAGAAAGCGGTAGGCGCAGAGGCCCGGCATATCCTTGTCAATGCAGGTCCCGGGACCGGAAAGACCCATACCCTCGTCCAGCGGGTTGTCCGCCATGTCCGGCAGGGCAGAACCCCCTGCACGGTCATCACCTTTACCAACCGGGCGGTCGATGAACTGCGGCAGCGGCTGGATGCGGAGCTCGGCAGAGCTCCCGGTGTCGTTGCCGCCACCTTCCACGGATACTGCCTGCTGTGGCTGCGGCGTTCGACGCCGGATCTTCAGGCTGCCGGCCCCGAACTGCGGCGTTTCCTCCTGGGAACGCTCCATCCGCAACTGTCCTCCCGGGAACTCGCGGAACTCGACGGGGACATAACCTCCTTTCTGCAGTCGGCCCCGGACACCGATGCCGGCGTTCCAGCCGCCATGACCCGGTATTTCGAACGCCTTGCAAGAGAGCAGCTCATCGATCTCGAGGCAGTGGTGCCGGCGGCCATGACCCTGCTCAAAAGGGGAGGTCCCGCCGCCGAGGTCATGCGCCGGGAAACCGGCCGGCTGTTCATTGACGAGTTTCAGGACCTGAACCGGAGCCAGTATGAACTTGTCCGGCTGCTGGCTGCAACCGTGCCGGTTTTCGCCATCGGCGATCCGGACCAGGCCATTTACGGTTTCCGCGGCTCCAGCCCCGGCTGGTTCTTCCAATTCATCCATGATCTGCAGCCCGAACAGCATGCGCTTTATCGCAACTATCGCAGTGATGCGGTGATCGTCAGGGCCGCCGGAGCGGTCATTTCCCGCAGCCAGCGCCGTGGTTCCGCCGGGCAGTGCGAATCGCTCACCGGCCGCACCGGCGTCATTTACAGCATGACGGCGGATTCGCCGCGGGCGGAGGCTGCCGCCATCGTCCGGGAGATCGAGGCCGCCGTCGGCGGCACCTCCCACAGGGAAATCGACCGGATGCGGCAGACCCGTCACGGTCCGGCGGCCCTGTCCGATATTGCTGTTCTGTACAGGACCGGTCGTCAGGCAGGGATGATTGCCGACGCGCTGATCGGTCACGGCTTCCCTGTCCAGGTCGTTGACCTGGTTCCCTATTACCGCACCGGTCCGGCTCATCCTCTGTACCTGTGGACCCTTCTTGCCGCCGGGCTGGAGGAAGGTTCCGACCTGCTCGCCCTGATGGGGAAGGAGAAAGGGAGCGCCCAGGCGGCGGCCGCGGCTGAACAGTGCCTGGCCGGTGTGATCCGCGCGCCCATGGATGTTCTGCTGCGGAACAGGGATGAGCTTCCGGCTGCGCTGCAGGCCGTGCTCTTCGATATGGCGTCCACCGTGGAAATGATGCGCGAAACGGCGCGGACCGAGGGGGTGGCTGCCGCATTGCGCGGGCTCCTGCCCCGATATGGAACGGACCCGGCGAACGAAGACGTGCTCCGCCTGTTGTCGCTGGCGGACAATTTCGGTGCCTCCCTGGAGGCCTTTGCCCTTCATCTCCGGCACTACAGCGATACGGTCATCTACGATGAACGGGCCGAGGCCGTAACGCTCATGACCCTGCACGCATCCAAAGGGCTGGAATTCAAAATCGTCTTCATCGCCGGTGTCGAAGAAGGGCTGCTCCCCCTGTCGCCGAAGACTTCCTTCTCCGAGGCGGAGGAGATGGAGCATGTCGAAGAGGAGCGCCGGCTGTTTTATGTAGGCATGACCCGGGCCGAGGAAATATTGTACCTGAGCCGGGCCGAAAAGAGAAATCTCCGGGGCGGAGTGGTCAGGCAGGAGCCTTCCCGCTTCATCGCAGAGATACCCGCCCCGCTGATTACCCCTTTCCAGGGGCGGAAAACGTCCGGTAGGCGCAAAAGCCGGGCACAACAACTCTCCTTGTTTGAGTAGCCATGTCGGAACAACACGATCATTTTCAGGCGGAAATTGCCGAATTGCAGGAAACTGTCGCCGCTCTCCGGAAAGAGAATGCCATGCTCATGAATTTCTCCCGGCAGGCGGACAGGGCCAACAAGGCCAAAAGTGATTTTCTGGCCAT
>JALHJD010000368.1 GCA_022837185.1 Desulfobacteraceae bacterium | reverse complement strand
CTTTCCGTCATGGGCTTCCTCCTGCATAATGGTTGGTGGTTGACCAATCATGACACAGGATGGCATGATAAAAAAGATGGGGTTTATTTGGCGCTTACGCTTCACCGGGGACGCGCAGATCAACGGCAACGAACTTACCGATACGATTACCGGAGATGAAACGATCCAGGCGACGTTCAGCCCAGGTATGAATATTACCCTGATGACCGCTGTCATCATCGCGGCGGAACAAGGGGCGTCTGATTGAAGGAACTTCACATCGGCGGGTAATCTCACCCCTCGGGCCGGAACGGACCGGGCAGGATGATGATGACCATCCCGCCCACCAGGACAGCGAGATTACAGACCATGGAAACGCCGTGGAGTCTGGAGAACCGCCGCCGGTCGGGATCGTCCGGGGCGGTGGTTTCAAAGGAGCCGATCCGCTGTTTCAAGTCCGCGGCCCGGGGCTCGAGGAAAAAAGCCTGAAAAGAGGTGAGGCCCAGCATGAGGAGGAGCAGCACCAGGGTCGGCAGAAAATAGCGGCCGCGGATGATCAGCAGGCAGACGACGGCCACGGTCCCGGCGGCCAGGCCCCACTGGAAATAACCGGGGAAGAGGACCCCGACAATGGCGGCGGCCAGGTCGCGGGGCTGGGTGCTGAAGAGAATCGGCGTCAGGACGACGGTGAACAGGGCGGAACCTCCCACCCAGAAGGCGATGGCCAGTCGAAAGAGTGCTGCCGTAATCCGCATGGCTGTTCCTCACAAGGTATTGGTATGCGCGCCTGCTCCTGTTCCGCGGCCCCGCTGCGTCTGCTCCGGCGCCATGGACCGATCCTGCCCGCAGGCAATCCGGCGCAGATAGGCAGGCGTCTGGGCCCTGGCCACCGAGGATAACCGGTGCAGCAGGTCGAACGTCACCCGGTCGATGCCGTACGATTCCCTGATCTCGTCCATCATCCTCACCCAGAGCCGGCAGGTCATCTCGGCATCGGCAAGGGCCCGGTGAAAAATACCGTCGGTGAATATGCCGCAATAGTCAACCAGGGTGCCGAGCTTGTGATTGGGCGCCCGGGGAAACACCCGCCGCGCCGTCAGCATGGAACAGGCCATGATATTGGTCCGCTCCCTGCCGATGTACCTGAACTCGGAATCGAGAATCCTGCGGTCAAAGGCGGCGTTGTGGGCGACCAGGGGATGATCGCCGATAAATTCGGCGAACTGCGCCATCACTTCTTCACAGGGCGGGGCCGCCTCGACCATGTCGTTGCTGATCCCCGTGAAGGCCTCGATAAAGGGACTGATCCGGAATCCCGGATTCATGATGCCCTGGAAATGGTCGGTGACCATCCAGTCATCCAGGCGCACAGCGCCGATTTCGATGGCCCTGTCACCGCAGTCGGTCGACAGGCCCGTGGTCTCGAAATCAAGAATGATGACCGTGGATGTATCCATACTCCGTCCCTTTCCCCGCATTTTTCTCTCCCCGCAAGAAAACGGCCGACCGGTTGGCACCAGCCGGCCGTTGCACACTGCCGCGGAGAGGGTTATTTCATGGCGTCCTTGAGGACCTGGGTGCCCTTGTTGGCCTCATCGATGCAGGCAACCAGCGTCTCCCGGGCCAATTCGGGGTTGTGCCAGCCATCGCTGTTCTCGGCGGTCCACCACTCCCACAACACGTGGGCGATCTCATGCTGGCGGCGGGCCTGGGTCAGGACCTCCTCGGCCACGCCCTTCCTGGCCGCGGCCGCGTAGGTGTCGATCAGAAGAGCGAGGGCGTCCTCGGCCTTGCGCATCTTGCCGCGGGTATAGTTCTGCACCGCCTGGATCTGGTAGAGCTTCTCCTCGACGGTGGAATCCTCGTGGCAGCCCAGGCAGCTTTCCGCCACGTGATGCTTGGGCCTCACCACCTGGTGGCTGGTGTAGGTTTCGCCGGCGCCGTTTTTCTCCTTG
>JALHJD010000048.1 GCA_022837185.1 Desulfobacteraceae bacterium | reverse complement strand
GAGCTGTTCGGGGGCGACAGGGTTTTCAGGCGTGATGCCGAGATGTTCCTCGATGGTCTGCCGGGCAAGCTGAATGAGGGTCCGGCCGTGATGTTCGGTAAGCATAGGCATTGTCATGGTGGTGTTCACTGGAATGTTCCATCGAACGAGAATAGCAGACTATTGGGCAAATGCGTACTGAAAAGTGGCGACGGAACGGAATGCCGGGGTCCCGGGCAAAAAAAAGCGCCCCGGGCAGGGGCGCTTTTGGTGGTACCGGTCTGAATTGTCTCGGGGCTTATGCCTTCGGCGGTTCGGGTACGTTCTTGCCGTGGCAGTCGGTGCAGTTGGGCTGTCCGGTGATGCCGAACTCCTTGCCGGCGCTGTATACCGACGTGGGCTCGTAATTGCCGTCATGCCATGCATTGAGCAGCTCCACCAGGTGATAGACCGTGCTGGCAGCAACCCGGGCGCAGCGGTCTTTGCGTTCCGGGCTGCCCAGGGCCTTGTCGGCTTCCGCCATCCACCTGCCGACCGAAAGGTGGCACAAGGGAGAATCGCTGGTGGTTTGCGGCAGTTCGGCGGTGATTTTCGGATTTTTGGGGGTGAAAGTCGGCAGGGCGGTTTCCGAATACCACTCCATGATGTCGCAGGCGATCTGGTGGCCTTCATGAATGCCGGCGGTGCGGGGACCGATGATCAGGTTGGCGATGATGTTCGCCCCTGCCGGGGAACCGCAGATGGTGCCCCAGCCTACCTGGCCGCCTTCCAGGAAGACGAACGCGTCGGCCGGGAACGAAGTGTACGGTTCGCCGATTTTTTCGCGCAGCTGACCGACAATACTGTTGATGACGGCGGCGCCGCAGAATACGCGGTACCATTCGTTGTAGCAGATTTCCGCGGTTTCCGCCGGGTCAAGCTTGACATAGGGCCAGGGCCATTTTTCCGTTGAGCCGCCAGTGGCCCCCGCTTTCCGCACCAGACCGCCAAGCTGGGTGAGAGCGGCGCCGGCTGCCAGTGCTCCCGTACCGATCAATACTTTGCGCCGTGTAGCATCAAAAGTTGATCCTGTTTCCTTTTTCATGCGTTACTCCTCTTTGTGATAACTTTTCAAAACCTGGCGACACGCAGCGAAAACTCCTTCAATTCATGTTTGAAGCGATGATGAGCAGGGCATGCATCAGTTTGTCATTCAAAAACGGATTGAAGCAGTTTTCAAAATGTGTACCACAACGTAAGGCACTCAGATACCACAGAATAGGCCTAAGGGAAATGTGGCAAATTGTCGCAGTGCGCGCAGCAACTGCCTTTGCAGAGGAAAAAATGACGGTCGGCAACAGGGTATCCGCTACAGTCCGGCCAGCGGCAGACAGAGCGAAGATGCGGCCGCGGCCAATGACTTTCCGGTTGAACCATGCGGCCCCCGGAGAGGTTCCTGTCCCCGGGCCGCCGAGAGGCTTGTTTTTGCCCCCGGCGATATGCTACCATGCAACCACGACCGGCGGTTACGTGTTCCAGCGCCGCATGTCCGTCTGGCCGCGCATCGGGGTGGACTGCCTTGATATTTTTCCGTCGGCCGGGAACAACAACACATGGAGGATGTATGGATTACCGGAAAATCATCCTGGCCTTTTTCCTGTGCTGCCTGTTTTTCTTTGCCGAGGCTCCCGCCCGGGAAGGGTCGGAGCTGGAAAGATTCGTCAAACTTGACTCCACCGGGCAGGAAATGCCCGTGGACGCTGAGCAGTGGTCCATGGTCATGGACAGGACCACCGGCCTGATCTGGGAGGTGAAAACGACGGACGGCTCAATTCATGACAAAGACAAGGTCTATGACTGGAGTGATGCCCGGCAGGACTTTATTGCCGAACTGAATGCCATGCGGTTCGGCGGCTTCGACGACTGGCGCCTGCCCACCACCGATGAATTGCGGGCGCTTACCGTCAAGGGGGCGGAACCGTTCATTGATCGGGATTTTTTTCCCAATACGGCCCCCACCGGCTACCTGTCCTGGCGCCGGTGCGGCAGCGGAGAGATTTTTGACGAGAACGTCAGGTTCGGCGAAATCCGCAATTCGAAAAAAGACAGACGGGTGCGGGCGGTGCGCGGCGGCAAGGAGCGATTGGAAGGGCAGTAAGGAACCGGCCCGCCGCGATTTTCCTGCTGTTGATTGAGCGGAGCAACACCCTGGTGCTCCGCCACAGAGAGGCCGCTGCGATTTTCCGGGGAGTGGGCGGGCAGGCGCGTCCTGGGGCAAAGGCCGATGAAGCCCTGGCGGTTGCCATCGCCGGCAAAGCAAGGCGCCGATGAAATCTTTTGGTCAATTCAGCGCAGGAGGGCACCGGTTGGCGCGCCTGTTCAATCAGGTGCTGATTCGGAAGGATGAATTCCCTTGTCAAAGATGCCGCGGCTGATCATGACCTGCTCGATTTCGCGTTCTGAAAGAATGGTGTTGTCGTTGTTGCAGAGATACACGATGCATTCGGAGCACAGACCGTATTGGCACTGAAACCGGTTGTTTTCCCGCATCCAGTCCCAGCAGCGCTGTATTTTCTGTTCTCTGACCGGGCAGGGCGTCTCATCGTCACACTGCATAATGTCCCAGCAGAATTGGATTTTTTCCGCAACCATCATTGCCTCCGCAGGTAAAAATTGACAGGTTCGGTATTTGTGCCTGTTGTCTCTATTGTTATACCCGAGGATTGAGAATGCAATCTGGTAAATTGTCGCACCACAGCGTGCTGCTGGCAGCAGGCGGAACCAGCAAATGCGTCCGGCGGAAACCCGCCGGTGGAGCAGGAAAACGGGATCCGGCGCGCCGGCAGGGGGAGCGGCAAGCATACTGGAATGGATTGGGAGTGCGCGAAAGCGGGGAAGTTCGGCATCTCCAACCGGAAACTCCGTTGTGCCGGGAAACAGCGGGAAGGAGAGAACCCCGGAAGACCCGGCGCCCTAAGCGGATTTGCCTCCGATGCTGATCGGAACGGGCAGGTACGTGATGGCGGAAAGAAGGACTCAGTGGTATGGGAGTAAATAAATGGCGTCCCCAACCGGATTTGAACCGGTGTTGCCGGCGTGAAAGGCCGGTGTCCTGGACCTGACTAGACGATGGGGACGTATTTTCTTGCTTGGTGGGTCGTGTTGGACTCGAACCAACGACTCTCTGCTTAAAAGGCAGATACTCTACCGACTGAGTTAACGACCCTGCTGAAGAAAAAATTTTCTACACTGGAATAACGCCCCTGTCAATAAAAAATGTGTTCCGCAACCTTGCCCTGCTTCTTTTCCGAGGCTCCGACCCCGTTTTTTTTAATTTCTTGTTGATGACGCCGAGGTTTGCTATATGAACAGTAAAATTTTCCCTTTCACGCATCAAAGGCACATACTATTTCTGGGGGACGGCATGGGGTTACTATCGGGTGCGGCATCGTTCATGCGCTTCACGGTTGAGGGGCAGCTTCCCGAACCGTTCTGGGAGGAGGTGGCCGAACGGGTCCGGGCCCATTCCTTCAAGGACATTGACGACACCCTGGAGGAATTTTCCATTGGCTGGGTATCGGTCGGCGGCATGTTTGACGCTGATTTTGCCCGGGCGCCGCTGGCCGCCGGGGATTATATCGTCCTTTCCATGCGGATTGATGAACGGAAAGTATCGCCGTCGGTGTTGAAGAAGTGCGCCCTCAAGGAGGAAGAGCGGATCAAGCGGGAACGGCAGGTGCCGCGGCTGGCCAGGAGCACCATGATGGAAATCAAGGAACGGGTGCGCAGCGAGTTGGTGCGAAAGTCGGTGCCGATCCCGGGGGTGTACGATCTGGCCTGGAATCTTTCCGACAATACGGTCCTCTTTTTTTCCACCAGTAAAAAAGCCCTGGTCCACCTTGAAGAGCTGTTCAAGGCCACCTTCGGCCTGTCACTGATCCTGCAGATTCCCTGGACCGCGGCCGAACATCTCGGCGATGATGCAAGCCTGGCCGGGCTGTCGAAACTGCGGCCGGAGATCCTGGTTTAGCAAGGGAAAACGTGCTCCCGGGCCGCCTATCCAGACAGGAAAACCTCGTAAGCGGGGAGGAGACGACATGACCGCTTTGTTTGTCCTCATTGCCCTACTCGTCATTATCGCGCTCATTATCCTGCTGTATTCCCGGCAGTGCAAGAGGCGGCCGCAACTTGGCAGCCATGGACGGGAAGGAGCGGAAACCGTCGTGGCCGAAGGGAAAGCAGCGGCGGCGGCAGGGGAGCCCGGACCACGCACAGCCGGAGCGGTCGGCGGGGAAAGCCTGAAGCCGGAAGAGGAGGAACTGGAGCTTTCCTTTGAAACGATCGCGGGCGGACCGGGTTCCGGCCGGCAGCCCCCGGTGAGCGGGACAGACGCTGAAGAGGAGGAGCTGGACCTGGCGTTTGACAAAATGGCGGAGTTCACCGCCGGGGACACCCTGGCTGGGGCGGCCTCGGGCAGCGGGACCCAGGCCGGCCCGGAGGAGGAACGGATTCCCTTTATCCTTGAGGGGGAAGAGGGGCCGGAGGAAAAATCAGGAGAAGACGTGGCACCCGCCCTGGACGGCATTGCCCGGGAAGACGGCCGGGTTATCGACGAGACCCCGGAGGCCCTTGAGGAACGGCTCGACCTGTTCTTTGCTGTTGACGAGGAAGAGCAGGCCGAAGCGGAAGAAATTCCCAGGGCCGGGGAGATGCCGCTGAAAGGTGAGCCGGGGGAGGGTGGAAACCGCTCCCTGGCAGGATATGAAGCCGGACTGCGGGAACTGGAGACGGATCTGCGCCGGAAGCTCACTGCTGCCTTGGAGAACAGGGAAACCTCCAGGCTGAGAGGGCTGGAAAGGAAACTGTCCATCGTTTGCGCGCGGTTGGCCGACAGCCGGAATGGTTTCAACCACCTGCAAAAACTGTTTGATGACATTGAGGAAGCGCTTCCCGACCTGCAGATGGCTCTGCCCGGCTTTCAGGCTGAACCGGTTCGCAGCCGCCTGCGGCAGGGAGACGCTGCCGGGATACGGGTCCTCCTGGATGAGGCGGTTTCGCAACTGGATGAGACCGTGCCGCCAGGGGCCCGGCTCCTGCATCTCAACGGATGCCTTGCCGAGCACCAGGCGGATTTCGCCGCCGCCTTGACCCTGTATCGGCGGACCGGGGCCGCGGCGGCCGATAATCCGCGCTGCCTGTACGATGCCGGCCGCATGGCCCGCCTCCTTGGCAAGGAAGAAGAGGCCCTCGGCCTCCTGGAACAACTTCTTGGCCGCGGCCGGCTGCAGGACGGCGTTCTTGAGGCCCTAGCGCAGCATGAGCTGGCCCGGGTTCATGCCGGGACAGGTGATAAGGCAAAAGCTGAACCCCTGTTGCATGCGGCGCTGGCAGGCATGGAAGCGAGCCGGGGGGCCGACCACCCCCTGCTCGGCCCCATGCTCCACGACCTGGCCGTCCTCTATGAAGGCTCAGGGAGGTATGAGGAGGCCGAGCCCCTGTACCGGCGGGCCCTTGCCGTGCGGGAAGACCGGTTGGCGGAGAACCATCCGGATCTCGCCGCCACCTACGCCAGGCTGGCCGGTCTGTATGAAGAGATGGAGCTCGAGGAAAAGTCCGGGCCGCTGTATGAGAAGGCCCTGCAGATACAGATAGGAGTTCTGGGCCAGGAGCATCCCGAGGTCGGCACCCTTCTCAATCATCTGGCCAACCTGCTCAGGCGGCAGGGCAGGCACCAGCAGGCCGAGCCGATGTTCCGCCGTTCCCTGCAGATCCTGGAAAAAGCCCTGGGGCCGGAGCACCCGAACCTTGCCGTTGTCCTCAACAACCTGGCTGAGCTGTACGGTGAAATGGGCGATGAAGAAAAAGCGGGACTCTACCAGGAGAGGGCTTTCGCCCTCTTTCAGCTCCCCGGCGGGGGTGATGATTTTGTCGAAATGGAAAAAGACTACGATATTGATATGAACGAAGAAAAAGAACGGACAATCGCGGGGAGCTGATGGACCTTGTTGATCTGATGCAGGAAAAACGTTTTGTGGGGCAGGAGTTTCTTGCCTGGCTCTGGTACAAAAGCGAGGAGCGCGGCGGTTCGATCGCGCTGCCGGGGACCGGAGACGTCACGGTCGTTTTCGAGAAGCATATGCTGCTGGAATTGGGCGAGGGCGATGCAAACGAAAAGGTTATCTGCCGTGGTCTGCAGACCGAACTGAAAGAGGCCCGGGCGGGGCTGCTGATGGGGAAGAAACCTGAACAGGCCCGGATCCGCCTGGCGCGGGGGGATTATGAATACTCCGTGACCCTGACCGCCGCGGCCCTTGAGTTCCGCAATGTCCGGGTGCCCAAAACCGTCGCCGCCGCCGATGAAGGCGATGATCCGGAATCCCTGGAGGGGAGGATTCTGGAACGGCTGTCGCTGTTCGAGGACCTGAGCGGCCTGGTCAACGATCTGTTCAGAATGTTCATCCAGGTCCGGACTTCGGACGAATGGCCGGCGGAACTGGAGAAGGTCCGCCGGTGGATCCATCACAACATTGCCTGACAACCTCGGCCGCCATGGGATGACAATGGAATTTGAAACGGTGATCGGGCTGGAAATCCACGCCCAGATGAAGACAAAAAGCAAAATTTTCTGCGGCTGCGCCACCGATTTCGGAGCGCCGCCGAACACCCAGGTCTGTCCGGTCTGCCTGGGTATGCCGGGAGTCCTGCCGGTGCTGAACAGGAAGGTGGTTGAAAATGCCATTCGCCTTGCCCTGGCGACGGACGCGCACATCAACCGCGAAAACCGTTTTGCCCGCAAGAATTATTTTTATCCCGATCTGCCCAAGGGCTACCAGATTTCCCAGTATGAGCTGCCCATCGCCGAGCACGGCCGGGTGGAGATCGAGGCGGGCGGCGTCCGGAAAATTATCGGCATCACCAGAGCGCACATGGAGGAGGATGCCGGCAAACTGGTGCACGATGACCGGGAGCCGAAGAGCTATGTCGACCTCAATCGCACCGGCACCCCCCTGCTGGAGATCGTCAGCGAGCCGGATATCCGCTCCCCGGAAGAAGCGGTGGCCTATCTGAAAAAGATCCATGCCATTGTCCGTTATCTGGATATCAGCGACGGCAACATGCAGGAGGGCAGTTTCCGCTGTGACGCCAACATATCCCTGCGGCCGGCGGGCAGAGAGGAATTCGGCACCCGGACGGAACTCAAGAACATGAATTCGTTCCGCAACGTGCAGCTGGCCCTCGAGTACGAGGAGCGCCGGCAGCGGGACATTCTCCTGGAGGGCGGCGCCGTTGTCCAGGAAACCCTGCTGTGGAACCCGGACCGCGGGTGCACCGAATCCATGCGCGGCAAGGAAGAGGCCCACGATTACCGTTATTTCCCCGATCCGGATCTGGTGCCGGTGCACATCGACGAGGAATGGATCCGCCGCATCAGGGAAGAGCTGCCGGAACTGCCCGATCAACGGCGGCAGCGTTTTATCAGCCGGTACGGGCTGTCGGAGTACGACAGCGACCTCCTTACCTCGGCCCGCGAGCTGGCCGATTATTTCGAGGCGGCCTGCGCCGGGTACGCCAACCCCAAGAAACTGAGCAACTGGATCGGCACCGAGATGCTCCGCGAATTCGGAGCCGAGGAAATTGGCCGCTGCCCCGTTGCCCCGGAGCAGCTGGCCCGTCTGCTGACCATGATGGATGAAGGGATCATCTCGGGCAGGATCGCCAAGACGATCTTTGCCGAAATGCTTGCTTCCGGCGGTGATCCGGATGACATCGCCCGGGAACGGAACCTGGTCCAGATGAGCGATGCGGGAGAACTGGTCCGGCTGGTCCGGGAAATTATGGCGGCCAACCCCGAGCAGGTCCGACAGTATCGGGAGGGCAGGACCAAGGTCATGGGATTTTTCGTCGGCCAGCTCATGAAAAAAACACGGGGGCAGGCGAACCCGCAGCTGGCCAACGAACTGTTCAAAAAAGAGCTGGGAGGATAGCCCGGAGGGGACGGCCGGAAAGACCGTGGACAAAAGCGAATGGCAGAACAGGGGCGCCGGCCATCGGCAGCGTTTGCGCGACAGGTTCCTGGACCAGGGCATTGACGCCTTCACCGATGCCGAGATCATTGAACTGCTGCTGACTTTCGGCACTCCCCGCAGCGACTGCAAACAGGCGGCCCGGACCGCCCTCAGGGAATGCGGCTCCCTGGCGGGTGTTCTTGACGCTCCCGCGGGGAAACTGCGCGGCATCAGGGGAATCGGACCGAAAAACGTTTTCGCCCTCCGGTTCATCCAGGGCGTGGCCCGCCGCTACCTGCGCTGCAGGCTGACCGGCAAGCACTACATTTCCTCCTCGGCCGATGTGGCCGATTATCTGATTCATCTCCTGCGGGGGATGAAGCGCGAAGCGTTCGCCGTTCTGTATCTCGACGCCTCCCATGCGATCATCGACTCCGAAGTGCTGACCGAGGGAACGATAACGGTCAACACCGTCTATCCGCGCGAGGTCGTCCTTGCCGCCCTGGCGCGCAATGCCGCCGCCCTGGTCATCTCCCACAACCATCCTTCCGGCAGGCTCGATCCTTCGCCCCAGGACGAACATCTGACCCGCACCCTCCACCTCGTCTGCTCCTTCATGCACATTACCCTGCTGGACCATCTTATTGTCGGCGACGGCGACCGGGTGTTCAGTTTCGCCGATCACGGGCTCATGTCGCGGATACGCGATGACTGCCATGCCCTGCTCGAATCCATCCGCTGATATCCGTCTCTGCGCAGGCACGGAGCAGGGCCTGTACCTGCATGTGCCCTTTTGTTTGCGCAAGTGCCCCTACTGCGCTTTTTTTTCGGTGGCGGCAGGGCCTGGATTGATGAGGCGGTACGCGGCGGCCCTCATCCTCCAGCTTGGCCGGATGGCGGCGGGGGCGGCCGGCCGGCGGCCGGCGGCGACCGTTTTTTTCGGCGGCGGCACCCCGTCCCTGCTTCCGGCCCGCGAATTGGCCGGACTGCTCCGGGAATGCCGGGCACGTTTCCGGGTTGCCGCCGACAGTGAAATCTCCATCGAGGTCAATCCGGCAACGGTCGCCGCCGCCGATCTGCAACTGCTGCGCCGGGCCGGGTTCAACCGGTTGTCAGTCGGCGTTCAGTCCTTTGCCGATGGAGAGCTGGCCCGCATCGGCCGCCCGCACACGGCGGCCGCCGCCCGTGCCGTTATCAGGGCCGCCCGCGAGGCGGGATTCGACAACATCAACATCGACCTGATGTTCGGTCTGCCGGCCCAGACGGCGGCGGATTTTCGGGAAACCCTGCGCGCCGCCCTTGATCTTGCCCCGGAGCATCTCGCCGTCTATGAGCTGACGGTTGAAGAGGGCACGCCCTTTGCCGGGCTCGCCGCCCGGGGGCGGCTGGATCTGCCCCCGGAGGAAGCGGTGCTGGAGATGATGGCGGCGACGGACGAGGAAACGGGCCGGGCCGGCATGCGCCGCTACGAGATTTCCAACTATGCCCGGCCGGGCCGGGAGTGCCGGCATAACATCAATTACTGGCGCAATGGCGTGTACGTCGGCCTGGGCGCCGGGGCGGTTTCCCACATCGAGGGACGCCGCTGTGCGGCGGTCCGGGATGTCGAGGAGTATTGCCGGAGGGTGGAAGCCGGTCTGGAACCCTGGGACGAGGTGGAAGAACTTGATCCGGAAGCCCGCTTCAGGGAAACGGTAATCATGGGGCTGCGGATGACCGCCGGGGTCTCGGTCGGCGGGCTTGAGCGGCGGTTCGGGCTCAACCCGGCGTCCTATTACGGCCCGACGCTGCGGCACCTGGCAGAACAGGAACTGATCATCGTTGAAGAGGGTTTTCTCCGCCTCACTGCGCTCGGGCTGCGGGTGGCGAATCGGGTTATGGCCGATCTCGTCTGACTCCTCGAATCCGGCCCCGGCGGTTCCTGGTTTTTGCCGGGCCGGCAAGTTTGTGCGGAAAAAAATTCCGATTAATGCTATTTTCGAACCGTCAGGTTGCATCCTGTCCGCGGCAGCGGACGCTTTCAATGGGAACAGGATCAGGAATATGGGAAAAACAGTCACCCGGCTTTACCGCCGGATAGATGCGGGCATGGAATACTGCTTCAATATCGAAACGGACCGGGCGCTCACGGACGATGAGCGGCACCATCTGCGCTTGGTCCTGGCGGAGGGCCTGCTGGTCGATACCGTTGCCGGAAATCCGCACTTCACCGGCCCGCGGGTGGTGGAACTCGGGCCCCGCCTGAACTTCGCCACCGCCTGGTCATCCAACATGGTGTCCATCTGCCGCGCCATCGGACTTGAAGGGGTGTGCCGGATCGAGCGGTCGCGCCGCTACGTCGTGCCGGAGGATCAGGATCCGGAGGAATTCATCGCCGCCAGCCATGACCGGATGACCGAATGTCCGTATCCTGAGCCGTTGACCACCTTTGCGACCGGGGTGGTGCCCGAGCCGGTCTACGAGATCGACCTCAAGGGCCGGGGGCCCGATGCCCTGCTGGAAATCCCCGGGATCTCGATGGATGAGTGGGACCGGAGCTTTTATTACGACTATTTCGTCACCCGGCAGGACCGCAATCCCACCATCGTTGAGATCATGGATCTCAACAACGCCAACAGCGAACACTCGCGGCACGGTTTTTTCCGGGGCCGGCAGGTCATAGACGGCGCCGGGCAGGAGAAAACCCTCTTCCAGCTGGTAACCGACACCCTGACGGCCAATCCCAAGGGAAGCGTCATCGCCTTCCGGGACAACTCAAGCGCCATCAGGGGACGGGAGATCAGCACCATCCTGCCCGAAACCCCGGGCGGGCCGTCCAGGTTTACGGTCGCCTCGGCCGAATACCACATCATTTTCACCGCCGAAACCCATAATTTTCCCACCGGGGTCGCCCCCTTCCCCGGGGCGGAAACGGGAACCGGCGGGCGGATCAGGGATATCCAGGCCACCGGGCGGGGCGGTCTGGTCGTGGCCGGCACGGCCGGGTACTGCGTCGGCAATCTCAATGTCCCCGGCTATCGACTCAAATGGGAAAACCGCTTCGCCGTCCCCGACAACCTGGCCTCGCCCCTGGAGATTGAAATAGAGGCCAGCAACGGCGCGTCCGATTACGGCAACAAATTCGGCGAGCCGCTCATCCAGGGCTTTACTCGTTCGTTTGACATGCGCCTGGACAACGGCGAGCGCTGGGGGTTTCTCAAGCCGATCATGTTCACCGGCGGCATCGGTCAGATAGACAGCCGTCATGTGGTCAAGGGAGACGCGCTCAAGGGCATGAAGATCGTCCAGATCGGGGGACCGGCCTATCGCGTCGGCTTCGGCGGCGGGGCGGCCTCCTCCATGCTCCAGGGGGAAAACGTCTCCGAGCTCGATTTCGACGCGGTGCAGCGCGGTGACGCGGAGATGGAGCAGAAGATGAACCGGGTCATCCGGGCCTGCATCGAGATGGGGGGCAAAACCCTCATCGAAGTGATCCATGACCAGGGGGCCGGAGGACCGGCCAATGTGCTCAAGGAACTGGTGGAGCGGGCCGGTGGGCGGATCGAGATCCGCAACATCCGGGTGGGCGATCCCACCATGTCGGTGCTGGAGATTTACGTGGCCGAATACCAGGAGCGCAACGGTCTGCTCATCCGCCCCGAACATATCGATCATTTTCAAAAAATATGCGAGCGGGAAAAGGTGGCCTGCGAGGTCCTGGGCGAGGTGACCGGCGATCTCCGTTTCGTGGTCCATGATGAACTGGACGGTTCGACGCCGGTTGATCTGGAACTGGCCGAGGTCCTGGGAGACATCCCGCAGAAGACCTTTACCGACAACCGGGTCGCCATGCCGGCCGCGCCGCTGTCGCTGCCCGACAGTCTCAGCGTCCGCGAAGCCGTGCGTGACGTGCTGGGCCTGGTGTCGGTGGGATCCAAACGGTTTTTGACCAGCAAGGTGGACCGGGCGGTGAGCGGCCTTGTCGCCCGGCAGCAGTGCTGCGGGCCGCTGCAGCTCACCGTCGGCGATGTGGCCGTCATCGCCCAGAGCCATTTCGGCAGAAGCGGGGCCGCCACCGCCATCGGCGAACAGCCCGTCAAGATGCTGGTCAATCCGGCGGCCGGGGCCAGGATGGCCGTCGGCGAATCGCTGACCAACCTGGTCTGGGCCAGGATCGATGATCTGGATCAGGTCAAGTGCTCGGCGAACTGGATGTGGGCCCCGAAGCTGCCGGGCGAGGGGGCTGCCCTCTACGACGCGGCCCTGGCCATGCGCGACGTCATGATTGCCGTCGGCATGGCGGTGGACGGCGGCAAGGACAGCCTGTCCATGGCTACCAGGGTCGGCGACGAGACCGTCAAGTCGCCGCGCCAGCTGGTCATTTCCGCCTATGCCGCCATGAGCGATGTCACCAGGGTGGTGACCCCGGACCTGAAGCATCCGGGCGGGAGCAATCTTATTTTCATCGACCTCGCCTACGGCCGGAACCGGCTCGGCGGCACGGCGCTGGCCCACGTCCTCGGCCGGCTGGGCAACGAATCACCCGACCTCGATGACCCGGTTCTGCTCCGCAAGACCTTTCTGGCCGTCCAGGAACTCATCGACCGCGGCCTGATCTCCGCCGGTCATGACCGCAGCGACGGCGGCCTCATCACCACGGTCCTGGAAATGGCCTTCAGCGGCAACTGCGGGTTAGACCTCTATATCGACGGCGACGATTCGGCGCTGGAGGTCCTTTTTTCCGAGGAACTCGGCCTGGTGGTCGAGTGCCTGGAGCGGGACGCGCAACAGGTGATGCAGGTCCTTCGGGAAGCAGGGACACCCTATCAGAATATCGGCCTGACGACACCGGAGCCGCACATAACGATACGGTTCAACAATGAAACCGTCCTGGACGAGGATATGCGTCTCCTCCGCCAGTGGTGGGAGGAGACCTCCTATCAGCTTGAGCGGCTGCAGATGAACCCGGAGTGCGCCGATGAGGAACGCGGCAACATCTATGACCGCAGGGGGCCGGCCTATCATCTGAGCTTCACGCCCACCCTGCCGCCGGTTGAACGCCTCTCCAGGCCGGACAGGCCCAAAGTCGTCATCCTGCGGGACGAAGGCTCCAATTCCGACCGCGAGATGACCTCCGCCTTTTACATGGCCGGCTTCGAGCCCTGGGATGTGACCATGACCGACCTGCTGGCGGGCAGGATCGATCTGAGTATGTTCCGCGGTCTGGCCGCGGTGGGAGGGTTCTCCTATGCCGACGTTCCCGAGTCGGCCAAGGGCTGGGCGGCCACCATCCTGTTCAACGACCGGCTGAAGGGAATGTTCCAGGAGTTTTATGACCGTCCCGACACCTTCACCCTGGGGATCTGCAACGGCTGTCAGCTCTTCGCTCTGTTGGGCTGGGTGCCGTGGCAGGGGATCGGGGCGGAGAGGCAGCCCCGCTTCGTGCGCAACACCTCAGGCCGTTTTGAATCACGCTGGGTGACCCTCAGGGTCCTGGAGAGCGGGGCGGTCATGCTCAGGGGCATGGAGGGGCTGGTCTTCGGCATCCATGTCGACCATGGGGAGGGCAGGCTCCATTTTCCCGATCCGGCGATCAGGGACGAGGTCACGGCAAAGGGGTTGGCGCCGGTGGTCTATGTCGATGACGCCGGCAAGCCCACCGAGGCCTATCCCTTCAATCCCAACGGCTCGCCGGGAGGCATGGCGGGACTGTGTTCCGAGGACGGCCGCCATCTGGCCATGATGCCTCATCCGGAAAGGGTTTTTCTCCCGTGGCAGGCCCACTGGCTGCCCGGGACGATGCAGGACCTGGAAGTCTCTCCCTGGCTGCGGATGTTCTGCAATGCCTATGACTGGTGCATGGAAAACAGGTAGGGCGGTCAAGGTCCGGCGGAACAATCCGGACCTTGACCGCGGATGTGCAGGG
>JALHJD010000367.1 GCA_022837185.1 Desulfobacteraceae bacterium | reverse complement strand
GTTCGGCCGCCAGCTTCTCGGACATTGACTGCCCGGAGCGATTCACGGCAAAGTTGATAATCCAGCGGATGGCCAGGGCATTGCGCCGGTCGGGCCGCACTTCCACCGGCACCTGGTAGGTGGCGCCGCCGACCCGCCGGGACTTGACTTCAACCCGGGGGCGGACGTTTTCCATCGCGGTCTCGAACACCGCCAGAGGCTCCTCGTCGGGCACCCGCTGCTCGATGATATCCATGGCCCCGTAAAACAGATGCCTTGCCAAGGACTTCTTGCCGTCCTTCATCAGGCAGTTGGTGAACTTGGACACCAGGTTGCTGTTGTATCGCGGGTCGGAACCTACCGCCTTCTTTTCAATCAGTTTTTTCCTCGGCATACTTCAATACCCCTCAGCGAGCTAGACGTACATTATTTAGGGCGCTTGGCCCCGTACTTGGACCTGCCCTGCCTCCGGTCCGAAACCCCGAGCGTGTCCAGCGTGCCGCGGACAATATGATACCGGACGCCGGGAAGATCCTTGACACGGCCGCCCCTGATCAGAACCACGGAGTGCTCCTGCAGGTTATGGCCGATACCGGGGATATACGAGGTCACTTCAATGCCATTGGTCAGCCTGACCCTGGCAACTTTCCGCAAGGCGGAGTTCGGCTTCTTCGGCGTTGTCGTATAGACACGGACGCAAACCCCACGCCGCTGCGGACAATTCTGCAGTGCGGGCGTATTGGACCGGTTGGTGATTTTCTTCCGTCTTTTCCGGACAAGCTGGTTGATTGTCGGCATTGAAACCACTCCTCATTAATCAATAAAATATCTGCCCCTTACTTCTGCCAGGAGCAACAAATTTTAGATATTATCGTACACCTTCACCGCTGTCAAGGAGAAACTGCTCAGTCCTTGTGGTCTATCCGGTAGCCCGGCAGGCCCGTGCCGGCGGAAATCAACCGTCCCATGATGACGTTCTCCTTCAACCCGGAAAGATGGTCGACCTTGCCGGCCATGGCCGCATTGGTCAGCACCTTGGTGGTCTCCTGGAAGGAGGCCGCCGAGATGAACGAATCGGTGGACAGCGATGCCCTGGTCACGCCCAGCAGAAGCGGTTCAGCGGCGGCCGGTTTCTTGCTTTCGGTGATCAGCCGGTCGTTCTCCTCCCGGAACCGCCACCATTCGACCTGTTCGCCGAGCATGAAGTTCGAATCGCCCACTTCGGTAATCTGCACCCTCTTCAGCATCTGCCGGACAATGGTTTCTATGTGCTTGTCGTTGATGCGCACACCCTGCAGCCGGTAGACCTCCTGGATCTCGTTGACCAGGAAGCGGGCCAGTTCCTCGGCCCCGAGGACCCGCAGGATGTCGTTGGGCAGGATCGACCCCTCCATCAGCCGCTCCCCGGCCTTGACATAATCGCCCTCATGCACGGTGATGTGCTTGGCCTTGGGCAGCAGATATTCCTTGGGTTCGCCGGTTTCCGGGGTGACGATGACCCGCCGCTTGCCCTTCAGGTCCTTGCCGTAACTGACCCGGCCGTCGATTTCACTGATGATGGCCTGCTCCTTGGGCTTGCGCACCTCGAACAGTTCCGCCACCCGGGGAAGACCGCCGGTGATATCCTTGGTCTTGGTCGTTTCCCGCGGAATTTTCGCCACCACCGATCCCGGGGTGATGATTTCTCCTTCGTTGACGGTAATAATCGAGCCGACCGGCAGCGAGTAGCGGGCCGGGATGTCGCCGCCGGGCAGCTTCAGGGTCCGTCCACGATCATCCTTGATGGTGATGCGCGGGTTGGCCTGCTGCTTGGAGACCGTCGCCATGGTGATGACCTTGCTGGCCTTGCCGGTGACCATGTCGACCCGCTCCTGCATGGTATCACCCTCGATGACGTCGCCGTACTTGACCCGGCCTCCCACTTCGCTGACGATGGGAATGGAAAAGGCGTCCCAGTCGG
>JALHJD010000047.1 GCA_022837185.1 Desulfobacteraceae bacterium | reverse complement strand
ACGCTCGGCCTTCCGCTGTTTGCGGAAGGCCGCTTTTTTTCCATCCTGATCCAGCCGTGGGCGCCGCATCTCGGTCATTTCGGCATTCATCCGATGATCGCCGGAACCCTGGCAATTTCCCTGCTCAGCATGGTCTTTGCCTTTCCGCTGAGCCTGGGCTGTGCTATCCTGATCAGCGTTACCAGCAAAGGGTGGACCAGCCGACTGCTGCGCAAGGCCGTTGAGATGATGACCGGCATCCCCACGGTCATTTACGGTTTTGTCGGCATTTTCCTGCTGGTCCCCCTGGTGCGGGAATTCTTTGCCGCCGGTTCCGGCATGTGCGTGCTCACCGCATCGCTGATGCTGACCCTGCTGGTTTCGCCCACCATGATCCTGTTCTTCTGCGACAGCTTTGAGCGGGTGCCGGTTTCCTACGGGACGGCTGTCCTGGCCGTCGGCGGCACCGAGATGCAGCGGTTTCTGCATGTCACCCTGCCTCATTCATGGCCGGGGATTCTTATCGGATTCACCCTGGCAATCGGCCGGGCGCTTGGTGATACCCTGATTGCCCTGATGATAGCGGGCAATGCCGTCCAGGCGCCGGGCTCGATCCTGGATTCCGCCAGGACCCTGACCGCGCACATCGCCCTGGTTTTTGCCGCTGATTTCGAAAGCTTGGAATTCAAGGCGATTTTCGCCTGCGGCATGTTCCTCTACCTCCTCACCACCCTGCTGGTCATGGCTGTCCGCCTGCTTGGCTGCAAAAGGAAGCGGTGGGCGAGGTGAGGCGCGTACTGGAACAGGTGGTGGTGCATTTTTCCCGGCTCTGCGGCATTATCCTCCTCGGTGCCGTCCTGACGGTGATCGGCTATCTGTTTGTGCACGGCTGGAGCAGCCTCGGCCTTTCCCTCATCTTCGGCGCCACCCCGCCGCTGGATGCCCTGCTCATGAAGCGCAACGTATTCAACGGGCTGTTTCCCGCCATGATCGGCACCCTGTCCCTGGTTGTGCTGGCCGTCTGCTGGGCTGTGCCCGCAGGGATGGCGGCAGGGATCTATCTGGCGGAGTATGCCGGTCCCAAGATCAAAGCGGTCCTGAACCTTTTTTTCGACATCATGGCCGGCCTGCCTTCCATCGTCGTCGGCCTTTTCGGCTTTGCCGCGGCCGTTTTTCTCAACCGCAAATTTTCCGGCGCCATCCATCCCTGCCTGCTGATCTCCAGCCTCGCCCTGGCCTTTCTGGTCCTGCCCTATATTACCCGCACCACGCAGATGGCGCTGGAAGGGCTCCCGCTATCAGCCCGGATGACGGCGCTCTCCCTCGGGGCGACCAGGCTGCAGAATATCGTGCGGGTCCTGGTGCCCCAATCGCTGACCGGGATTGTCAGCGGCATCATTCTGGCCATCGGGCGCTGCGCGGAAGATACGGCGGTGATCATGCTCACCGGCGTCGTCGCCTCCACCGGGGTCCCCCGTTCCCTGCTGTCGCACTATGAAGCTCTGCCATTTTACATCTACTACATATCAGCCCAGTATACGGACAGCGAGGAGCTGGCGACCGGCTACGGAGCGGCGATCATTCTGCTTTGCATCTGTCTTGTTCTCTTCCTGCTGGCCTTTGCCATCCGGAAACGAATCTCCTATTACGCATTGTACCGAGCATAGCCGTAGTGATGGATAAAACGGTCAAGATCAGAACGGAAAATCTCTGCTTTGCCTATAATGGCCGGACCATTCTGCGCAACAGCTCGATGGATTTCGCGGAGGGGGAAATTACCGCCATCGTCGGCCCCTCCGGCTCGGGCAAGTCGACCTTTCTGCTGATCCTCAACCGGCTCTGGGAGGCGATCCCCCGCTGCGCCCTGCAGGGAGCGGTGGAGATGCACTTCAACGGCCGTTATCAAGACATCTACGGCCGAAATTATCCGGTTACCCTGCTGCGCCGGCAGGTCGGCATGGTCTTCCAGGTGCCCAATCCGCTGCCCATGAGCATCTACAAAAATGTCGCCTTCCCTCTGCAGCTCAAGGGCGGCGTGGCCAAGGAAAACGTCCGTTCCCGGGTGGAGGAATGTTTGCGGAAGGTGCGGTTGTGGGATGAAGTGCACGATCGGCTCCATGCATCGGCCCTTGATCTGTCGGGCGGGCAGCAGCAGCGGCTCTGCATGGCCAGGGCCCTGATTCTTCGGCCCGAGGTGCTGCTGCTCGACGAACCGACCTCCGCCCTGGACCATGCGGCGGCGAAAGGCATCGAACAGCTGCTGCTGGAGCTGAAACAAAGCTGCACGATTCTCCTGGTTTCCCATTATCTCGACCAGGTCAGCCGCATTGCCGACTCCGTTGTCGAACTGAACAACGGCCGCCTGGTCAGGAAGGTGGAGTATGATTGAGGTCGACATCCCGAATTTCGGCTCCCTGCGGCTGACCCACCTTGTCCTTGACTACAACGGCACCCTTGCCTTTGACGGCCGGCTGATAAGCGGGGTTGCCGATCAGCTGGACAGCCTGGCGGAACATCTCCACGTCCATATCATCACCGCCGACACCTTCGGCAGCGTCCACCGGGCCTTTTCCTCCTCTCCCTTCACGGTCCATGTGCTGCCCCCGGGCAGCGAGGCGGAAGGGAAGGCGGTTTACGTCCGGCGGTTGGGCTGTCCTTCTTCGGTCTGCATTGGCAACGGCCGCAACGACCGCCTCATGCTCAGGGAAGCGGCGCTGGGCATCGCCGTCCTGCAAGGGGAGGGGGCGGCCTCGCAGGCCCTGCTGGCTGCGGATATCGTCATCTCCGACATCATTACCGCTCTCGGCCTTCTTCTCCATCCACGGCGCCTTACCGCCACCCTGCGCTGCTGAGACAGATTATTCCCTTTTTCGCGGGGCTGTGGTCCTGTCCGCCGCCATTGTTTTCCCACCGTACGCCGAAACGGAGGCAATGGTCCACGAAGTGGAGAAGGGCCTTGTATTTGGGTATATCAGTAGGATATAGTTATAAAAGAATCCGGCAAATCCGTTCTGTCTTTTTTCAGGGAACTCCCATCGGCAGGGACAAATTGAATCATCGTATCCGTCCGTGACAGGCATTGCATTGATCAATCGCTGGCTGCACGATCTCAGTCTCAGGTGGAAACTGCTCATCCCCTTTCTGTTTCTTGCCCTGGCCGGGGCGATTTCCCTGTTTATCGTTTCCTACCGTTTTGAAAATTCCTTGATTCATGTCAACGAAGAAAAGCAGCTCCGCCATCAGTACCGGATTTTCCTCAACGATATCGAACTGAAAAAGAATATGGCCATGAGCCTGGCCCACCTCACGGCCCAGAATCCCGATGTCGCCGAAGCCCTGGCGGCCCGGGACCGGCAGCGGCTCCTCAGCCTGATGGAGCCCGGCTACCCGGTCCTGAAGGAACTCTATGGCGCGGAGCAGTTCCACTTCCATGTTCCTCCGGCAACCTCGTTTCTGCGCCTCCACGCCCCGGAACGGTACGGAGATGAAATGGCATCGTTTAGGCCGACCATTGTCCAGGCGGTGCAAACCGGCAAAAGCGTCAGCGGCATTGAAGCGGGCGTGTTCGGCCTGAGCATCCGCGGCGTGGCTCCCGTTTTTTCCCGGAACGAGCTGGCCGGCACGGTCGAAGTCGGCCTGTCCATGGGCGAATCATTTCTGCGGCAGTTCAAGGAGAATTACGGATCTGAAGTCGCCGTCCACCTTGCCGCGGGGCCGGAGGAGAAGAAGCCGGCAATCTTCGCCGCCGCCGGCAGTCCGGCTCCGCTCCCGCCGGATCAGTTCAACCGCAGTTATCTGCAGGGGGAACTGGTCCTGCGGACAACCAGGTATAACGGCCGTGAGGTTGCCGTTCTCACCGGCCCGTTGACCGATTTTTCCTCCCGGATCATCGCCGTTGTCGAAATCTGTGCGGATCGAGGCCCCACTCTGGCCCTGCTCAAAAAATACGCCGCGGTGGCTGCCGCCATCGGTCTTACCGGGTTCGGCTTATCCGTTGCCTTTATCTATTGCATAACCCTCCTCTTTACCCGTCGTATTGAACGGGTAGTGGCGTCGGCGGAACAGATTGCCCGGGGTGAGCGCAATACCGGCATCCCCCTGCAAAGCAGGGATGAACTGGGCCTGATGGCCGCGGCCATCAATCGGATGCTTGTTTCCCTGGAGGCTTCCAGGGAACGGCTCAGGGACTATGCCGAAAACCTGGAGGAAATGGTGGAGGAGCGCACCAGGAACCTCCGGGAAACCGAGCAGACCTACCGGACCCTGGTGGAGCATGTCCCCCTGATCGTCTACATGATCTCGCCGGAAGGAACCATGGTGCTGCTGAACTGTGCGGCGGAGAAAATGATCGGCATGCCCGCGGAAATGCTGAACGGCAGCCATGATATCTGGGCCGGCCACATCCATGCCGAGGACAGGGAGCAGGTGACCGCAAGGCTGGAGCAATGTCTGCGCGGAGCCAGGGATTTCAGCGCCGAGTACCGGATGGTGCACCGGGACGGGCATACCGTCTATTGCCAGGACCACGCCGTGGCGGTCTTTGATGATGCGGGAGCTTTTGTCGGCCTGGACGGCATTGTCATCGACGTGACAGCCACCAGGGAACTGCAGGGCAAGATCCTGCAGGCCGAAGAGCTGAAAACCCTGGGGCAGATTTCATCCTGCCTGGCCCATGAGCTCCGCAATCCCCTGACCTCCATAGGCGGGCTGACCCGCCTGTTGGGCAGATCGTTCGACGAAGGGGATCCGCGCAGCCAGAAGAGCGAAATCATCGTCGAGCAGGTTGAAAAGCTGGAGAAGATTCTGAAAATGATGCTGGCCTATATCGGTCCCCAGGAGATCAACCTGGTGCCCGCCGACTTGAACATGATTGTTGCCGGCGTGATCGATAGAGTCGAAACGGAATTCAGCGGCTGGGATTTTACCGTGCGGAAATCACTGGACGGTTCAGTCAGACCGGTCAGGATCGATCGGGACCTCTTTGCCAAAATGCTCTTCAACCTTATTGAAAACGGCCTGCACCGCATGGGCCGGAAAGGAGAAATCAGGATCGGCACCGCACAGAAAGGACGGTATGCCCGGCTGACTTTGGCCTACAGGGTCCCGCACATCTCCAATGAAGAGATCGAGAACTTTTTCTATCCCTTTGCGGTGGCCTATCCTTTCGCCGGCGGCGGAACCAGCGAGGAGCTCATGGACCTGCCCATGAGCAAGGTCATTGTGCATAAGCACGGCGGACTGATCGAAGTCGGCAAGGAAAACGAAAACCTTGTCAGGATCGTCATAGATCTGCCCGGCTAGATCATGCAGGCCGCCGTAGTCCTGACCGGCCAGGACCCCTGGCCGGCTCATTGCGTATATCACGGCTCATCCGGTCCAGGAATGGCTCGTACCGCTGACACGCACAGCCATGGGATTTGACTGGCCGCTGCTGGCGGCCGACCGGGGGAAGGGAGGGCAGCGCCCGGCGAATATTTCGCCGGGACGCTGCCCCGTTGTCTTTCATCCGGACGATGATCAATAATTTTTCATATAATTCTTCAGTTCCCAATCGGTTACCGCTGTCCGATACTCATCCCACTCCTTCTCCTTGCCTTCGACATATTTCTCGAATATATGCGGGCCCAGGGCATCCTTGGCAATGGGGTTTTCCTTGAACGCCTCAATGGCTTCCTTGAGGTTGGCCGGCAGACTGTCGATGCCGGCGGCGGCCTTTTCAGCGGGAGTCATCTTGAAAATGTCCACATCGGTCGAGGCGGGCGGGGAAATATTGTTCTCGATGCCGTCCAGGCCCGATTTGAGCATCATGGCAAAGGCAAGATAGGGATTACAGGACGGATCCGGACAGCGTACCTCGGTCCGGGTTCCCATGCCGCGGGAAGCGGGAATGCGGATCAGGGCCGAACGGTTGGAGGCGGACCAGGAAACGTATACCGGTGCTTCGTAGCCCGGCACCAGGCGCTTGTAGGAGTTGACCAGCGGATTGGTCACCGCGGCAAAGCCCTTGGCGTTCTTGAGGATGCCGGCGATGTAGTGGTAGGCGTTCTGGCTCAGTTGGAGAGGACCTTTTTCATCATAGAAGGCGTTGGTCCCGTCCAGATTGAACAGCGACTGGTTGGTATGCATGCCGGACCCGTTGATCCCGAAAACCGGTTTGGGCATGAAGGTGGCATGAAAGCCGTACTTGGCGGCGATGGAGCGGACGACCCACTTGAAGGTGACGGTGTTGTCGGCCGCGGTCAGCGCATCCGCATATTTGAAATTGATTTCGTGCTGTCCCTCGGCCACCTCGTGATGGGACGCCTCGATCTCGAACCCCATGGCTTCCAGGGTCTCAATGATCTCCCGCCGGCAGTCAATGCCGGTGTCGTCCGGATCGACATCGAAATACCCGGCCACATCGTTGGATTCGATGGACGGCCCTCCCCTCTCGTCCATGTGGAAGAGAAAGAATTCGCACTCGGTTCCCACATTCATGGAGAAGCCCATCTTCTCGGCCTCGGCCAGGACCCGCTGCAGATTGACCCTGGGGCAGCCGTAAAAGGGCGTGCCGTCGGATTTGTAGACATCGCAGATAATCCGGGCGGCATTGACGCCGTTGTGGGTCCGCCAGGGAAGAACCGTGAAGCTGTTGTAATCGGGCTTCAGGTACATGTCCGATTCGTTGATGCGGACAAAGCCGTCGATGGACGAACCGTCGAACATGATCTTGCCGTCCAGGGCCTTTTCAATCTGGCTGCGCGGGATGGCAACATTCTTCATGAAGCCGAAGATGTCGACAAACTGCAGACGGAAAAAATTTACGTTCTTTTCTTCAATGATTTTCATTATTTCATTGCGTTCCATGGTCGTTCTCCTTTTGATTGACGATTGCGCAACAAGTTGATCCGGTCACCGCCGAATGCATCACCCTATCATCGACCCCCGCCATCTCTTCAGGCGGCGGCTTCCTCCTTTTGAACAACGTGCCGGAGCGCCTCGCGCACCTTCTCCATGCGGGCCGGATCATCAAGCCTGCGGCCGTCCCTGAACGACACGTAGAAAATATCGATAAGCTGTTCGACCTCGGTGGCGATTCTGGCCCGGTGGATGTCCAGGCTGAAATCCGAGATGGTCTGGGCCAGAGAGTACAGGGTGCCGGGCCTGTCGGCGGCATAGACCTCGATCACCGTAAATCGCCGTGAGGCGGTGTTGTCGATTATCACCTCCCGGCGCGGCTGCTGAACCGGCCTCCTGGACCAGCCGCCGGGAGCGGAAACCTTGCTGAGCAGTTGTCTTCCCACGTCGAGGCGGTAATTGACGGCCAGATTGATGTCATCCTCGAGCCCCTTCCAGTCCTGGTCGGCGAATTCAAGCCCCGCCATGGGGACGACATTGAGAACATCCACCACCGTCCGGTCCGGCCAGGTGCAGATGTGTGCGCCCAGAACCCTGAGATTATGCAGGGCCAGAACGCCGCACAGTTTGGCCAGCAGGCCGGGACGGTCCCTGCTCATGATCAGGAGGGTCCAGCATCCCTGGCGGTCCTCGGGAAAAAGCAAAACCTTTTGCAGCAGCATTTCCGCTTTCTCCCGGTGAATATTGAGATGCCAGGCAATGACATCCGGGGTAAAGCTGAGCAGGTAATCATCCGGCAGCTCCTCGATGGATATCCGGGTGGGAGTGTGATCGAGCAGGTCCTCGACCCGGGACTTCAGCCAGCGGATTCCCTCCTCCTCCCCTTTCTCCCGGTTGGCCGGCTGGTATTCGATGGTGCAGGCCGCCTCAAGGCAGGCCTTGATCCGGAGATAATAGTCGCCGATGAGGGAACCTTTCCAACTGCTCCAGGCGGAAGGTCCGGTCGCCTTGGAATCGGCGATGGTCAACAGATACAGCATCGTCAACCGGTCGAGATCGCCGACCATCTCGGCACTCCGGCGGATGAACTCCAGATCCTCGAGGTCGCGCCGCAGGGCGTTTTCCGGCAGCAGGAGATGGTGCCGGACCAGAAAGGCCAGGCAATCCTGCTCCCCCTGTTCCAGGCCCAGGCGCCTGCCCACTGCCCCGACTATTTCCGAGCCCAGCAGCGAATGGTCCGCCTTGCGCCCTTTGCCGATATCGTGCAGCAAAGCAGCCAGATACAGCAGATGCGGGGACGACAATCCCATGAAAAGCTCTTCCCTGCCCTGCTGCAGCGCAGCTATCTCCCCCACGGTTTCGAGCTGATGACGGTCAACGGTGTAGACATGATAGAGGTCATGCTGCGCCAGCGATTCGACCCGGGAAAATTCCGGGATATAAGCCGTCAGCATGCCTGTTTCCAGCATGGTTTCCAGGACGGGCACCGGCTGCCGGCTGTCGCAGAGCAATTCCATGAATGAACGGGCGGCCCTTTTGGACGAACGGAACCGATCGTCCACCAAATCCAGGTGTTCAGCGATGATCTGTCTGGTCCTGTGATGCAGGGGGCTGCCGGTTTTCCCGGCCTGCACAAACAGGCGCATGAGAAGGTGCGGCTTATTGCGCAGTTCCTCCGGCGGCAGAGCCAGGCGTACCGTGCCGTCCCGCAGCATAATTCCCTTTTCCAGCTGTTTTTCCCTGCGCCCTGCTCCCACAAAACCGACGACCTCGCCAACGTGTTCAAAAAACAGATCGGTGATGACCGCCACGGTCTGCAGGTGCCCGTACACCTCGCGCATGAAATGCTCGACGGCAAGCATCCCGTCGGCATCCTTGAAGCCGAATGCCTGTGCCATCTCCTCCTGGTATTCAAAAAACATCTGATCGTTTTTCCGCTGACTGAGGTAGTGGAGCCGGTTGCGCAGACGGACAAGCATGTTCCGGGAATGCTCGAAGGCAAGCACCTCCCGCCGCCCCAACAGGCCGGCTTCCTCCATGTCCTGCAGCCCGTTGAGGCCGAAAACCGCTTTTGCCACCCAGAACATGGCCTGGATGTCCCGCATGCCGCCTCTTCCCTCTTTGATGTGCGGCTCCAGAAGATAGCTGTGGCTGCCGTATCGCTGGCGGCGCTCCGCCCGGAACATTTCCATGGTCTCGACAAATTTTTTCCGCTCCCCGTCCAGTATTTTTTTTCTGTATTTCTGCCGCAGGAGATCGAAAAGTTCCTTTTCTCCGGCCAGATACCGGGCGTCCAGCAGCGCCACCTGGAAGAAAAAGTCATCTTCGGCAAACCGCACCGCCTCGTCCGGGGTCCGAACGGAATGGCCGACCTCGTAGCCGCTGTCCCACAGGGGATACAGTATCGATTCGGCCACGCGCTGCATGTCTCCGGCCGCCTGCCGGTCATGAAGGAGCAGCAGGTCGATGTCGGAATAGGGAAAGAGTTCCAGGCGGCCATAACCCCCGAGCGCCAGGAGGGCGATTTTTCCCCCGGCCGCCTGCACAGCCGGAGAGGCGGCAAAATGGCCGCCAATGAACTCGTCGGCCAGGCGGGTCTGCCGCAGAAGCAGTTCCCGGCCCGCAATCCCCTGGTTCCAGAGGTCTTCCAGGGCTTCACGGGCAGCGCGGAGCATCATCGACATCAAACGGCCTCCTCTCCCCGCTCGCCCGTCCTTACCCGGACAACCTGTTCGACCGGCAGAACGAAAATCTTGCCGTCGCCTATCTTGCCGGTCCTTGCCGCGTTGACGATCGTGTCGAGCACCTGCTCGACCTGTTCGGACCTGACGATGATTTCGATCTTCAATTTCGGCTGGAAGTCGATATGATATTCCGCGCCCCGGTAAATTTCCGTGTGGCCTTTCTGCCGTCCGTAGCCCTTGACCTCCGAAATGGTCATCCCCTTGATGCCGATTCCGTTCAGCGCCTCTTTCACATCATCGAGCTTGAAGGGCTTGATGACGGCCTCTATTTTTTTCATGCCCATGTCCTCATCAATGATCGGATTGCCTTCTAATTGTATGCCGTTTCCGAGTGTTCGGCATAATCAAGACCCAGGACTTCGCTTTCCTCGCTCAGCCGGAGCCCCATCGATGCATGCAGCCCCTTGAGCAGCATCCAGCTGACCGCAAAGGCATAGCTGCCGACCACCAGGACGCCGAGGGCCTGCCTGCCGAGCTGCGTCGCGCCCCCGGCCAGCAGACCGTCGGCCCCGGCGGGATTGACCGCCGTGGAAGCGAAAACCCCGAGAAGCAAGGTGCCGACTATCCCGCCAACCCCGTGAATGCCGACGACGTCCAGGCTGTCATCATAGCCGAGCCGCATCTTGAGGTTGACCGCAGCGAAACAGATGACTCCGGCAATCAGGCCGATGATGACGGCCGCCTGGGGACCGACGAATCCCGCCGCCGGCGTGATGGTCGCCAAACCGGCGATGGCGCCTGAAGCGGCCCCGAGGGTGGTCGGCCTGCCTATCTTCAGCCACTCCATGACAATCCACATGACCATACCGGCCATCCCGGCCAGATGGGTGGCGACAAATGCCGTCACCGCCACCCTGTCCGCCGCCAGGGCGCTGCCCCCGTTGAATCCGAACCAACCGAACCAGAGGAGGCCGGTGCCCAGCATGGTCAACGGCAGGTTGTGGGGGAGAAAATTTTCCCGTCCGAACCCCTTGCGCGGACCGATCACCAGCACCGCCGCCAGAGCCGCCGCGCCGCAGGTTGCATGCACAACCAGACCGCCGGCAAAATCAAGAACGCCCAAGGCGCCCAACCAGCCTCCGCTGCCCCATAGCCAGTGGCAGACCGGATTGTAGACCAGCACCGCCCAGAGCAGGCTGAAAACGACGAAGGGCGCAAACCGCACCCGCTCGGCGAACGCCCCCGTGATCAGCGCCGGAGTGATGATGGCAAACATGCACTGATAGATCATGAACAGGTTGTGGGGAATGGTTGTTGCGTAGATCGGGCTTGGCTCGCTGGTCACGCTCCGCAAGGCGAACCAGGAGAAATCGCCTATGACTCCCCCCATATCCGGGCCGAAGGACATCGTATAGCCTATGCAGACCCACTCTATCGAAATGATCGATATCATGATCAGGCTTTGCATTATGGTGCCGAGTGCGTTCCGGCTGCGAACCATGCCGGCATAAAAAAGCGCCAGACCCGGTGTCATCAGGAGAACCAGGCCGGCAGCGGCCAGAATAAAGGCCGTATCCGCCGCAGATATCATCCCCGCCTCATTTACATAAAATTACATTTTTGTAAAATCTGTGCCGAAACTGTAACAAAAAGAGCTAAAATGAGCAAGCCCTAAACGGCGGACGCCCGATCTTTTTTTCCCGCCGCGCCCAGGCCCGCCTTCCCAATATTCGCCCCAAACACCCGTTACAGGTGCGGAGCGCCCACCCCGAATCGAGAACGCCGGGGCAGATTTCTGTCCGCCGCCCTCTTCCTCCCTGCCCCCCTGTTATTCACAGGGTGTGCCAGTTTCAACCCAACCCGAGACAAACCCCTGTTCCTCCATTTTCGAATGGCGGGGATCAGGCATCGGTTTGCCGGGGCACAATTTTTTTCCCCCGCGGTGCGGCCGGGGCTTCGGGGAGGGGGAGGGGGGAGAACGATGCAGGATGGTATGAGCTGACCTGGCTCCGGGGCGGCAGCCTGGCCGTTGACAAAATCGGCCGGGATTTTCCTCAGTGCTCCTTGGTTTCGTTTTTCGGATGAACCGGCATGGTGATGGTGAAGGTGACGCCGGGGCCGCCGGCATTGTTTGCCACCGTGATGGTGCCGCCGTTGTGCTGTTCGATCAGCCGTTTGCTGATGGCCAGGCCCAGACCCGTTCCCTGGGACTTGGTGGTAAAAAAAGGCTTGAAGATCTTCTCCAGCGATTCATTGTCTATCCCCCTGCCGTTGTCGGTCACGGTGATCTGGACGATTCCGTCGGCCGGGGAGTCGGTTTTGATGATGATGCGCCCCTTTTCCCCGATGGATTCCACGGCGTTCAGGATCAGGTTCAGGAACACCTGCTGCATCTGGCTTGGGTCAGCGACAATGTGCGGGAGATCGGGGCGGAAGTCCTTGACGAATTCAATCTCTTTTTTCTGTCCCTCGTTTTCATCGCGCGGGGTCTGCAGAGAGTAGCGGGCCGACTTGATGGTCGCTTCCAGGACCTGGTGGACATCAAAGGCGACCGATTCGGGTTTGGGCGGACGGGCGTAGTTGAGCAGGCTTTTGAGCAGGGAATTGATCCGGTCGATTTCGTTGATGACGCGCAGGAATATTTCCTTGTCCTCCGGTTCAAGGGGGAGCTCCTGGCTCAGCACCTCCATGGACACCTTGATGCCCGCCATCGGATTCTTTATTTCATGGGCCATGCCGGCGGCCAGTTCGCCGACCACGGCCAGCCGTTCGGTCTCCTGCAGCTTGATGTACTGCTCCTGCAGGGAAACCGCCATTTCGTTGAACGACGAGGCCAGTTCGCCGAATTCGTCCTTGAGTTCCTCCGTGATCCTGAACTGCAGTTTTCCCGATTTGATTTTCCGGGTCGCATTCAGCAGTTCAGCGACCGGTTCGGTGATGTTCTTGATGAGGTACAGGGAAATAAGGATGACGACGAACAGGGCGAAGACAAGAGTAGCCGCCAGGACCTTTTTGGAGTCGGCGACCTTTTCCATGGCCTCCGTCGTTTTCAGGCGCAGGGCTTCATTGGCGGTCATGGCCATCCACTGCGACTTCTCGATGATCGTGTCGCCGATATCGGCCGCAAACGTCTGCAGCCGTTTGATACGTTCAACGTCGGCGGTTGAGGTTATGAAATAACTGAGCGCCTCCTTATACTGCTCGGTCAACTCCTGCAGCACCAGTATTTCATTTTCCACCACCGACTCATGATGACAGTCGGTGCAGGTTTTCGCCCTTTCCTGGAGACGGAGGACATTGTCGACGATGATGTCCAGCTCCTTGCCGAAAGACGTGCCGGTGGTGTACAGGTTCGACTGGACTGTCTGTACGCTGATGACCAGGTCCTGCCGGATAATCTCCACTTTGTGCAGGGTGAGCAGGGCGTCCAGGTTCGCGGTGGTCTTGTTGATGATGTACAGGGTGATGACAATACCCGCGAGAAAAAGCAGAAACAGTGAAAAAAAGGAAATAACGATTTTTTTCTTCATCAGTCGCTACCGTGTTCCGCTATGCTCGCCCAAGCCTCCTGTGCCGTCTGCTCAATAATGTCGAAGTCCGATTTGTTTGATTGTATGAAGCGGAGGGCTTCGAAACGCGCGAGAACCTTCCTGCCCTCGACCGTGGCGTCCATGTCCAGCAGGACGGCGGTCAGCCGTTCCCGTATGGTTTCGTCGACTTCCTGCCTGACGCACAGGGTAACTTCCGGGACCTTGGGAGAGCGGGCCAGGACGTGCAGCTCCTGGCTGATGGACGGGTCGGATTGCACCAGCTTATTGAAAACAGTGTTTTTGGCCGCGCCGATATCGGCCCGGCCATCGAGCACGGCAAAAATGGTGGAGGCATGGCTGCCGGAAAAATAAAACCGGCTGAAAAACATGTTGGTATCGATGACCCCGTGCTGGTGTAAATAGGCAAGGGGATAGAGGTATCCCTCCATGGTCGCCGGATCGACAAAAACGATGCCCTTGCCGCGCATGTCGGCCACATCACGTATCCCGCTGTCCTGACGGACAAAAATCAAACCCTGAGAAGTCGATTCGCCATTCAGGTTCACCGGGTTGACGAGCGGTTCCAGCTTCAACTCCTTGATCCCCAGGTGGGCCGTGTACGAGGTGAGAAAGGCCCCGTCGAGCCGGAGGGACTTGAACCGTTTTATGACCTCTCCGTACCTGCTCATAATGGTCAGCTTGACCTGCACGCCGAGCTGGTCGGAAAGATAGGCGGCCAGAATACGGTAGCGTTCCATCTGGTCGAAAATGTTGTGCTCCGGCTCAATACCGAGCAGCAATTCATCAGGCTGCTCCGCGGCTCCTCCATTCCCGGCCGGCAGGACCAGGCAGGCGGCAAGCAGGCAGGCAGCGAGCACAAGGAACCGTTGTATTGCCGACACCCGCATCCGCTTCATTGGATAACCCGTGTCGCTTCGATGATAAGCTGAATGGGAAATGTCAGGCCGATGTG